>CAZIVH010000011.1:10177-11614 GCA_964542965.1 uncultured Candidatus Peribacteria bacterium
TTTATTTATGCAACAAATCATCGGAAATTCATTCCTCGATCAATATTTCGATGAGCATACGATGTCTTTTCACGTCAAGGAAGGCCGTCCTATCCTCAGGAAAAAATGAACGCCAGGAAATCGGAAACCGGTCGTCGACGAAAAGTCTATGAGCAAAGAAGAGATGAATGATATGATCGACAAGATCTACAAAGAGATAGATAACAGATCAGACGGCGTCATGGAGATCGATAGGAAATTGTCGAAAGTCCTCCAATTGGGTCCGTATAGAATAGTAATAGTGCATCCTCCTCTATCAGACGGATTGGAAATGACGATCGTCAAACCGATCAAGAAGCTGACCATGGAAGACTACGGATTGGAAAAAGACGTCTTCGAATTATTGAGAAACAAAGCCAAAGGTATCTTAGTCTCCTGATCGCCAGGAAGCGGAAAAACCACCTTCGCGCAAGCGCTCATCGACGTCTACCATCAAGATCACAATATCATCAAGACTATCGAATCACCTCGTGATCTCTTGGTTAGCGATGACATCGTGCAATACAGTTTCACCTACGGAAGCCATGATGAAGTCAGAGATATCTTGTTGCTTTCGAGACCTGATTATACGGTGTACGATGAGGTAAGAAATAAATCTGACTTTGAATTATACAAGGACTTGAGATTGACAGGAATCGGCTTGGTCGGTGTTATCCACGCGACGAGAGCGGTAGATAGCATCCAGAGATTCTTGGGTACTATTGAAATGGGAATCATCCCGCAAGTCATCGATACGGTCATCTATATTGAAAAATGAGCCATCGCTGAAATCTACAATCTTCAGCTCACGGTGAAAGTCCCGGAAGGAATGGAGTCGGAAGATCTCGCGAGACCCGTAATAATAGTAACGAGTTTCTTGAGCAAGCAAGTCGAGTATGAAATCTATACCTTCGGAGAACAGATCGTCGTCATGCCATTGAATGGCATTGCTGAAGACGGCACCGCAACTCCTATCCAGAGTAAAGGCAAGACCGCCATGAGCGAATATGCCAAGCATACCATCACTCAGAAGCTGCAGCAATTATTGCCTTGCGACTTCTTAGTCAAAATAAAATGAAGCTCCAACTTAGCGCTCTACATCCCGGAGATGTACAAAGGCCGCGTGATAGGAAAAGCATGAGCTAACATCAACGACCTCGAAAAATCATTGGGCTTGAAGATAGATATCAAGAGCTTCGATGACCTACCGTTGCTTGAAGTGAAGACACAAGTCAGCACGCCAAAAAAGAACGCCAGGACCGATATCCTCTTCCCGAAGGACTATGCAGGCCAGAACATCTGCTTCCTCATCGGCGACGAGATCGCGTACTTCACGGCCGATGAAAGCGGCGTCGTGACCATCAAAAACAAAGAGCTCGTCAAAGCCATGGCCAAACGCTGATTCGTCATCGTAGATAC
>CAZIVH010000011.1:11714-13228 GCA_964542965.1 uncultured Candidatus Peribacteria bacterium
ACAATGAACAACTTCCATTTCGCAAAGATCATCGCTGGTGTCGGACCGACATTGGCAAAAGAGACCGTGCTTTCCAAAGTCATCAACATGGTCGACGTCTTCAGGATTTCCTTATCCGGCGGATTCGATGACAACAACAAAAAATACATCGATACCATCATGAAACTCGACAACAGCAAAACCATTCTGCTCGAAACCAGAGGCGCTGACATCAGAGTCAAGAATGTCATCGACATCAAAGTCAAGGCGAGACAGACCATCGAGATCGATTACAGCGAATACGCGCAAGAGCACGACAAGAAGATTTTCGTCGACGCACCGTTCTTGAAAGAATTGAAAGTCGGCCAACAGATAAGCTTCCAGCAAAGCGGCGTCGTGATCAAGATCAAATCCAACAAAGACAATGCGATCCTCTGCGAAGTGGTCGAATGAGGTCGGATCATCCAGTTCGATAGAGTGTTTTTCCATAAATACGATCTTGAACTTCCGTTCTTGGGCGAGAGAGACAAAAAAGACATCCTCCGATGATTGGAATATGGTGCGCATATCATCGCCGCTTCCATGACCAACACCAGCGACGATATCGTAGAGTTGAAAGAGTTCCTCAAATCCAAGAATGCCGGCAACATGAAAATCCTCGCAAAAATCGAGACCGAAGAGGCGTTGGATAATATAGACGATATCTTGGAAATCTCTGATGGATTGATCTTCGTCTTCGACAAGATCGAGAAACCAATGAAAGCGATGAAACTGAACGAAGAGTTGCTCATCAAAAAATGTAAATCAATAGGAAAACCAGCGATCGTCACCTTCACCGGAAAATTCGAAAAAAACAAATACCAACTGATCAACGAAACGCAATTGAAAAAATTCTCTTCATTGGCGGCAGACGCATATATGCTTGATACCCTGCTCCAAGAAGACGATCCTCTGAACGTCATCACCGATCTTTCCGATATGTTGGATAAGCTAGAGCTCAAAATCGCAAAGGAAGATATCATGAAATTCTATGCAAACAATGAATATCTTGTCAGGGACTATATCATCTACAATGCACATAGAACAACCCAGGAAGTCGATGTCAGAGCGATGGTTTTGTATACGGAAAACGGATATTCTGCAGGAAGATTATCCAGTTTGAAACCAAGGGTGCCAATCATCGCATTCACCAAGAACGACGAGAACTATAGATATCTCAATATCTTGCGAGGCGTGAGAGGTTACAAGATTTCCCAGTCCTTCAGCTATGAAAACCTGAAGAGGATAGGAAAGGAAATGATCAGGATCATCTTCAAGGGAAATATTTCATTGGACGACAAGATTATCATCGTGCAAGCCAACGAATTATTGAACGATGAGAAGACAGGCATGATCAATGGTCTAGAGCTCTACAAATTCAAGAATATATAATAATATTGAAAGATTGAAAGATTGAAAGATTGAAAAAATATTTCTCCATCTTTCCATTTCTCCATTCTCCATCTTTCCATTTCTCCATTCTCCATCTTTCCATT
>CAZIVH010000011.1:13328-17514 GCA_964542965.1 uncultured Candidatus Peribacteria bacterium
TCCATTCTCCATCTTTCCATTCTCCATCTTTCCATATTCAAACCCGTCTTCATATCAGTTATGAAGCGGGTTTTTTCTTTTTCACTCAAAATAGATAAAAATACCGACATTTTCCTTCATTTTCTCTTGCAAACCATATACGATTTTTTCTTCCCGCATATCTCCTACTATTCGTTGGAATTTTTTATAATGAATTTTCTGTTGCAAATATGACAAGATACCATATATAGTGGCCAACCAATTCTCTATACCACTATATATTGTGTATTATATCCTCTTTACGAAAATTGTAAATACATTTAAACACAACTAATAATGAAAAACTAAAAGTGAAAAACGAATGAATTGTATTTTTATAAACTATCATACATTACAATAGTTCGTAACAACAAATACCATCACTATTCACTATTCACTATCAACTATTCACTGAATTTTAATCATTAGAATTATAAAGTATGGCCATCTACAAAGTCAGGAAAAGGAACGGTGCAATCATCGATTTTGATCTCGGCAAGATTGAAAGCGCAATCAAGAAAGCGATCGAAGCCGTCGGAGGAACAGATTTTAGCAGCGTAAGTGCGCTCGCAAAAAAAGTCGGCAAAGATATCGAAAAAAAAGTCGGCAAGGAAATACCTGACGTAGAAGCTATCCAAGATACGGTAGAACAAGTCTTGATCAAAGAAGGACACGATAAGGTAGCGAAAGCGTTCATCCTCTACCGCAAACAGAGAGAGCAATCCAGAGCGGAAAGGAGCGTCGTCGTCGAAGTAGGAAAAACCATGGACGAATATCTCGATCAAAGCGATCGGAGAGTAAATGCCAATAGTAATCAATGATATTCTCTGGGATGATTGATCCTCAACGTCTCTGGAAAAGTCATAGCGAACTATCGGCTTAGTCACGTTTACCCTGCCGAGATAGGGAACTCGCATAGAACAGGAGATTATCATATCCATGATTTAGATATGTTCTCTGGATATTGCGCAGGATGGAGCTTGAGACAACTATTGGAAGAAGGATTCAACGGACTCTCAAACAGAGTGCAATCCGCTCCTCCAAAAAACCTTCAATCCGCCGTCAACCAGATGATCAACTTCTTGGGAACATTGCAGAACGAACGAGCAGGTGCACAAGCTTTCTCATCGTTCGATACCTACCTCGCTCCTTTTGTCCACAAATACAAAATGGAGATAACCAAAGAGGCTGAAGAGCTCAAAGTCCCGTTCGCAAGCGAACAAGCGAAACAAGAATATATCAATACCAAAACCTACAGATATGTCACTCAGCAGATGCAAAACTTCGTCTTCGGATTGAATGTTCCATCAAGACGGTGAACACAGACACCGTTCACCAACATCACTCTGGATCGGACTTGTCCTGCAGATCTCAAGGACAAAGCATTGATGCTCGGCGGTATCGAAAAAGGATATTACTACAAAAAATTCAGCGAACTCGAAGAGGAAATGAAACTCATCAACAGAGTGCTCATCGAAGTATATACTGCAGGAGATCGGACGGGATCGGTATTTACCTTCCCTATCCCTACCTACAACATCACCGAAGATTTCCCACGGGATGATCCTGACATCAACTTGCTCTTTGAAATGACCGCCAAATATGGAATCCCGTACTTCCAGAATTTCATCGGCTCCCAATTCAAAGTTACCAAAGACAAAGACGGAAACGTTACCAAAGTAGAGAATCCTGATGCATACAAGCCAGGTGCGGTGAGATCAATGTGTTGCAGACTACAACTCGATCTGACTCAATTGGAGAAGAGATGAGGAGGATTATTTGGATCAGCAGAGATGACATGATCCATCGGAGTCGTCACCATCAATATGGCCAGAATAGGATATAATTTCAAGGAAGATCTTGACGGTTTCAAAGGACAGGTACGCCATCTGATGAATTTAGCAAAAACTTCTCTTGAACTTAAAAGAAAAGAGATTACAAAGCGGTTAGAGTTGGGCTTGTATCCGTATACCAAGAGATACCTCAATAGTTTCAGAAACCACTTCTCGACTATCGGTCTCAATGGTATGAATGAAGCAATCCTTAATTTCACCAACGGAAAATATGACATCACTAGCGACGAAGGAAAGAAGTTTGCAACCGAGATCCTTGATTTCATGAGAGGCATTCTCAAAGAATACCAGGAAGAGACAGGAAACCTCTACAACCTCGAAGCAACCCCAGCAGAAGGAACTACCTATAGATTCGCCAAAGAAGATAAAAAACAGATACCAGGAATCATCCAAGCAGGAACCAATGATGCTCCGTATTACACCAACTCCACACAATTGCCTGTCGGATATACGGACGATCCATTCGACGCTTTGGAACAACAAAACGACTTGCAATGCAAGTATACATGAGGAACTGTCCTCCATCTCTACATGGGAGAGAGAGTATCAAACGCACAAGCCTGCAAACAGCTCGTCAAAAAAGTCATCGAGAATTATCAGCTTCCGTACATCACGATTTCACCGGTATTCTCCATCTGTCCTAAACACGGATATGTCGTAGGAGAACACGACTTCTGTCCAAAATGCGATAGAGAGCTCGGATATGTCGGTGACGAATTCAATATCGAGATCAGAAAGAAACATACTGCAGATCCTGAGAAGCTCAGAATCATCGAAGAACGCAAAATCAGCAGTTAACATCCAGTATATACTCACCCTTTTTATTCTCTTACTTTTACTCGCCATGCAAACCTTCTACAACAAGGAATGAAAGGAGATCCAAAGAACTCCATGCCAAGTCTACACTAGAGTCATGGGCTACCTCAGACCAGTCAGTCACTACAACATCGGAAAAAAATCTGAGTTCTACAGCAGAAAGTATTTCGACGAGCAAAAGACTGCGAATTCAGCATTCGTCAGACATTTCGCACCTGAATTTGTCGCATGCGGATGCCATAACTAAGATTTATTTGCCAAGCAGTGAAGATGAGTGAAAACAATAAGATAGGTGTCGGGTTTGGTGTTATGATCCTGAGAGAAGGAAGAGTGCTTCTCGGACAAAGACATGAGGATCCTGCCAAAGCCGATTCCGAGCTTCACGGCGAGGGAACGCGGACTATGCCAGGTGGCAAAATGCATTTTGGCGAAAGTTTTGAAGACACTTGTCACCGTGAAACATTAGAAGAAACAGGATTGAACATCAACAAAGATACTATAAAAATCATCAGCATCACCAACGATATCGTACCAGACAAACACTTCGTAACGATAGGATTCCTCTGCGAAGATATCGAAGGAGAGCCACAAGTCATGGAACCAGATGAAATCACACAGCGAAAACGATTTGATCTGAATGACCTTCCTAAGCCATTATTCTTTCCGAGTGAAAAAGTAATTAAGAATTATCTTGCATGAGCAATCTATAAGCACTAACAAATAAGTAAAGTCAAAAGACAGTTTTCACCTCGTATGACCGTCTTACAAGAACTTTACTTTTTATTTACTGGAAAATATACAACCGTGAAAATCGCAGGTGTACAGCAGAGCACGATGATAGACTATCCAGGCAAGATCGCTTGCGTGGTCTTTACCCAATGATGCAATTTCCGCTGCCACTTCTGCCACAACCCTGAATGCGTATTGCCTGACAGAATGCAATTATTCCAAAACGATCTAATCCCGGAAGAAGCGTTCTTCAATTTTCTGAAGACAAGAAAAGGATTGCTTGACGGCGTCAGTATCTGCGGCGGAGAACCTACCTTACGGCCTGATCTCTACGACTTCGCCAAAAGGATAAAAGATATGGGATTCTTAGTCAAATTAGATACCAACGGCAGGGATCGACAACTTGTCAAAAGGATGATCCAAGACAAGATATTGGATTATGTCGCGGTGGATCTGAAACATTCCCTGCATTGTTACGAAGACGCCATAGGGCTCGAACAGCCTGCGGAATTCTATCAAAGCTTCCAGAAGCTGTTACAGGTATTGCTCGAAAGCAAGATCGATTACGAATACAGGACGACGGTAGCGAAATGATTGCACACCGCCGATGATATCGAAAATATGGCCGTCTATATCAGAGGAGCGAGACATTATTATCTGCAGAACTATATCGGCGGAAACACACTCAATCCCGATTTTTGAGGCACGCCATTCAGCGATGAAGAATTGGAGGAATTCAAAAAAATAGCTGAACGTTATGTCCAGCATTG
>CAZIVH010000011.1:17614-26854 GCA_964542965.1 uncultured Candidatus Peribacteria bacterium
GCGATGAAGAATTGGAGGAATTCAAAAAAATAGCTGAACGTTATGTCCAGCATTGCGAAATACGTAAATAAAATGGGAAATGGAAATATGGAAAATGGAAAATTAGTTTTTCAATGTTTCAATCTTTCAATATTTCAATATTTATTTAAAGTGATTCATGCATTCACGATAGCCTTCCTCAAAGGCTTTTTTCATTTTTTGCTTATTGGTATCAAGGACTTTTAACGGGATATTGATATAGAACAAGTGTTCTACCAAAGGAAGATTTTCCACCGTATTCTTTCTCAGAAGTATCTCAAATGCTACGGAAAGCGCATCTATCACTGTGGAAAGTTTTTGATTTTCCCTGAATCTATTGAGCGCAATACCGATGATTTCCTCTTTTGGATACTGTTTTTTTGCGATATCCACGGGAAAATTATTGGTCACTCCGCCGTCCATCAATACCGCTGTCTGATACGGAATTGCAGGGAATATCCCTGGTATCGACATACTTCCCGTCAATATAGTAGAAAGATCACCTTTGGAATATAAGGCAAATTTACCGGTGTTTGCGTTCGTCACTCCGATATAGACTTTATGAGATAATTTTGAAATATCCTGAGGAAGATCTTTTTTGAATTGTTCCGTCAATCCGCTCGATTTGAGGAGGCTCTTCTTGGAAAGGATGTTGAGCGCGTAGATGTTCAGGAATTTTTTGGTATGGATGAATTTATCGAAGATCTCATCTGCGCTATATCCTGCAGCTCGATAGCTTGTCAATATCGCTCCAGCACTCACGCCATAGATCGCTTTGATATTCTCCTTGATTCCTAGTTCTTCCAACCCTTTCAATACGCCTAATCCATAAAACCCTCTGGTCCCTCATCACGAGATCACCAGCACATATTTCTTCTGCTTCGACAAGAACGATAATATTCACATACTCTTAAACTTAGTGAAAAACTAAAAACTAATAACGAATAATGAATGAATTGTACTTTTATACACTATTGTGAATTAAGATAGTTAATATCATAACAAATTCCTACGTTTTTCACTTTTCACTATTCACTGTTAGTTATTTAACAATTTCCGCCCAATCGCCTGCTTTAGCTCCTGCGGCGTTCGCCTCTTCGATATCAATATGGAAATCCAATGCATAATCATCTTTGGCTCTAACAGCTACATTTTCAAACACTACTCCTCTAATCCCTCCTATATGCATCTTGATCACATCTCAATTCTTGATTCACAATTCAGCTGCTTCCTTGACGGTGCAATGGAGATGTCTTTGCGCGATGATGGCAAAAGGTCCGTAGACTTCACCTACCGGTCCCACTATCTTTATATATCCCAAATCTTTGGTATCACCAGATACTTTGATTGGCGCAGTGATTCAGAGCGTATACGTATCGCTGATGCTTAACTCGACTTGGGTTGTTTTTCTGTTTGGTCCGACTACTCTGACGTTCTCTATCTGTCCTTTCTCTCCCACCAAAGTAACTAGTTCTTCAGCAGCGTACTGACCTGGTTGAGTGATAGTCTTAAATACTTTAAGTTCGTATCCTTTGCCGAATAACTTTTCGCAATCGCTTTGTGACAAATGAACATGCCTGTTGGAAATTCACAATGGGATTCTCATCTACTATATTACAAAATAAATTAATTTTGAATTTGAAATTTGAAATTTTGAATTTTGAAACGTCGATACGTAAATAGGTTTTCAAATTTTAAATTGTAAATTATAAATTTCAAATTATTTTAGATATTGAATTGATTTATCACGGTTTCTATCTGTGTATTCAGCTCTTCGAACGTACCGTCGTTGGTGAAGACATGATCGGCCATGGTCATGCATTTGGCGACATTTTGTTTGGTAGGATCTTCGTTCTGCATCTCTCTCTGCTCATTCATAATGAATTCGTCATAGGAAATCTTGTCGGTTTCGCTTCCACGAAGGATCACTCTTTCATATCTGATTTTCGGGTCTGCATCGATTGCGAAAAACAGAAAATTCTCTTTGTCTTTGAGTGCTTCCACTTCGCCCACCGCTCTCAAGCTTTCGATGATGGCGTTCTTGCCGGACGCTTTCGCTTGCTCGTATAATTGCTCGACAATATAGGAAGGTCCGAATGTTGCGCGGAGATCGTTG
This sequence comes from uncultured Candidatus Peribacteria bacterium, assembly GCA_964542965.1. GTDB lineage: Bacteria > Patescibacteriota > Gracilibacteria > Absconditabacterales > Absconditicoccaceae > CAJBLF01. Next base: position 19,749 of record CAZIVH010000011.1, read on the forward strand.
GCGACGATGACCATGCTGTCTCTATTGACGGGCATTCCCCTTTTCTCTATCTCCTGGATCAGGAACGCACGGACAGAATAATGCTGGAATCATTTCTTCTGGACAAGGTAATCGACGATAGTGCCTTTGCCGGCACCAAGCGTTCCAGTGATTCAGATGATTTTCATAGAGATAATATTATGGATAAATCACTCTCACTATATACATTTCACAAAGCAAAAGAAAGGTTTTTTTAGGTTTGAAATACACCGATGACTTCAGTATATTCTCATTATGTTTTTTTATTGTCCCTTTACCCTTTCACAATATGAAAAGACTTCTTTGGTTTATATGCATCCCTATTCTTTTGTGAGCTTTATTCCTCTACCTCATAAATCATCCTCAGCTGCCTCTCACCCAACAGTTTTTTGGGAATTTTCTGAATGATGCTAACATGCATTCTGGAGATATGCTAGATACATGAGCTGCTGCTAATCTCACAGAAAACGATATCTTCAATCTTTCTGGATGTACCAAAGAATTCATAAGGAATGAGAGAATCAAAAAATTATTTGCTGAAGACCCTTCCATGGCCAATGATTTTTCTGGGATCATATTCCCTGACCGGACATGCACTACCGTATACGAACCAGGAACATACGAATATATCCCTTATTACAAGACCACACTCCGTGTACTCGATCTCAGCGGTATAGATTCCGCCAATCCTGCTGTAGTAAGCGGAATGATGGAACTGACTAATCTAGAAGCATATCCGCTAACTATCGATACCAATCTTTTGATTATCGATCCTATCGGAGGAAGAGTGGTAGCGAAAAAAGTTATTGCGTTGAGCGGTATGACTATAGATGGAGCAGATGTCGCTAGACTCTTCGTCTCTTTTGAAGGACAAGACGGATTAGCTCCTTACCTCAATCTTTTGGTAAAAAAATGACACTATCTTGGCTGGGTAACTGCTTATTTCGACAGTCATCCTACTGTCGAAACGTTGTATTATACGCTCTACAACGAACAAACAAAACGAGCTGACGAATATCATACCAGTCATCCATGAGAGGAAGTACCATTGGATATAGATAGGACATTCAATTATTATGCTACTACTATTTTTACCAATGCTGCTTACCAATCGCTCTACCAACGTGCGCTTAGCGATATCTTCACATATTTTCGTTAAACATTCCTAATTCCCTTTTACCTTTTCTCTCATACTCATGATTGAACAGCTAAAAAAATACTATACGGATAAGAAATTATTTTGGAGGGGTATTGTCGGCATCATTATCGTTATCATCATCCTCTTCCAATTCACCGGCAGGAAAGGCTCTTTGAATCTTTTGCCTACAGATATCGCTTTTGCAGGAGAGCATATGCCTACTGCAGGAAGATACCAGTTAAATATCGAAAGATTCGACAGAGAAGTCGCATTGTTGCAATTGAACGCAGCGCAGTTCGTCATGATCTACAAAAGATGGAACCTGATTATCCCGACGATAGAAAAGGAATTGAAAAAGGCAGGTCTCCCTGATGACTTAAAGTATATCCCGATCATCGAGAGCGCATTGAGAGAGAACGTCAGTAGTTCTGCAGGCGCAGCAGGCATACGGCAATTCATGCCCTGAACAGCACAGAAATATGGATTGATAGTGAATTCAGGCGTGGATGAAAGATTCGACGTTGCCAAGTCCACGGCGGCGGCCATCATTCATCTCACCAATCTCTACAAGAAGTTCGGCAACCGAACGCTCGTAGCCGCCGCCTACAATAGAGGCGAAAACGGCTTGCAAGCTAGCATAGACAATCAATTCAGCAACAATTATTACGATCTCCGATTGAACAACGAAACCTCAAGATATGTGTTCAGGATATTGGCGATGAAACACGTACGAGAAAACAGATACCGCTTCTTTGATCGCGATGTCTTATGATCGATGTATACACCATTCGATACGGAAAGCGTCAGCGTCAAACAAATAAAGAACATCGCTGAACGAGCCAAGGCCAACGGATATAGCTATTACGAAGTGAAAAAGTTGAATCCACGGATCCTGAAAAGTTCTCTCCCTGAGGGGAAACGAACCATCGAAATCTTCAATCAGAAAAAATAGCATTTAAGAAAAAAGAGCCTCATGGCTCTTTTTTCTCTTATACTTCTTTATGCTTCAAGCTAATTAGTTCGTCTCACCGGTGAGCGTATTAAGCGTAACCGTATCTCATTCGTTTTTGTGGAGCGGGATCATAATCTCTAAACCCGTCTCTATCTTTGCTGGCTTCTTTCCTGCTTGCGCTCTATCTCCTTTTACCCCAGGAACGGTCTCAATGATCTTGTAGGAAACAGTAGGAGGAAGGATAACACTGATGACATTACCCTTATGGACCATGACATAGCAATCCATATTTTCCTTGAGATATCCTGTGATATCATCAACCATGTCTTTATTGAGATCGTGCATCTCTCCCGTATCGTTTTCCATGAATGTGTAGGTATCGCCCGCACTATACAAAAATACCGCGTTCTTGGTCATTACATCACCTTTTTCGATGACTGATCATGACTTATACGTCAAGCTCTGCACGCTTCCGGTGATAAGATTCTTGAGTTTGAAGGTGTAACTTCCTTGCCTTTGCTGACACTGCATAAAAGCGAAATCGATTACTTTGTACAATTGCCCATCAATATCGAGTATGGTGTTCTTTTTGATTTCTGATACATCTAACTTCATTGCTATATAACTAACAAATTAAAATACATTAAGAGATTCGCCCATTAAGCATTTCGGCATGTTTATGTAATCCTTAATTGAGTTCGAATACGATAAGCTGTGATCATCCGCCAAGACTCTGCCCGATGATATTATTGAGATATTCTTGATACTGCGTATTGCCTGATTTGAGCAGATTGCTCAATCCTAGATATTGTGCGAGGATCATCCTTTCATCTTGTGTCAATCACTCTATACTTTTTTGCAATTGCTCAGATGCTCATGGTTGTGTAAGCACACCTTGTGCTGCTGTAAGGACTTTCGCTTCATCTATAGTCTTACCGTAGACGTCAGCTATATCGCCTATAGCCTGGCCGTTCTGCATCCTATTGGTGAAAGTCTCTGCAATGAAATTGAGAAGCTGTTGTGCGTCTGGGAAGAATCTCGCTACGGAAAGTTTAGCTCTCAAGAATACCAACTCATCTGCAGACATCTCTCCGAATTTCGCCTTCAAGGTAGCATCGTCCAAACTAAACGCATATTTAGCTCAGAGGTTGTTGGTACCGAAGAGATGGACATATCCTGCGCTTCGCAATTTCACTAACATACTGATCGCTCCATCTTCCTGGATTTTTCCGGTAACTGGATCTTTCTTCGCAAAGAATCTATTGAAGAGCGACTCATTTCCTTCTCCCATCACGACAGTTCCGATATTAGGATCTATGACGAGATATTTGAGATTTGATTTTTTGATTCTCTGATATGTCTTGCAGAGATTGCCGTCAGACCCTTGTTCTCGGAATCGAGCAAGCATTCCATCATTTTTAATGTTGCGCTGATTATCTAAGAAGTATTGCATATAGGTTCCTGCTATCAACACACCGTCTTCGTTCTTTCTCTCTTTGGTATACTCGATGAATTTATTGTAATGAGGGAATTGGAGATCAAAGACATCTTTCCGCCCATAGCCTGACTTCACTACTTCTGCTTGTTGGAGCGTAGAAGTGATCTCCACTGATTTTCCGTTATTCATCCTATATCGAAGGAAAGGACCTCCTCCTCATTGAGAGGATATTCTGATGAAATTAAGCACGAACTGCACCAATCCTCGAATCACAAACAAGAAGATGAGGATATAGAATATCATTTTATCTTTTTCTTTTTGTGTGTGAGTGAACATATCTTTGAGGATCAAAGCTACTGCGATAACCGTCCAAACTACAAGTCCCATTCCGTACCATAGGATACCTCCTCAGATGATCCGCCGGATAGCCCATCCTATGATAGTTACGCCGCTGATCATGACAAGATTCATATCTTGTTTGAAACGTTTTGCATTGAAGAGTGCATAGACAAACCCCAATACGAGCAGCGATAAGATCATCAATCGCACGTAGCCGATATCGGTATAATAACTGCTAAGATTCTGCAATGATCGATTGAAAGTGATATTGAACGGTACAAGATATCTGTATGGGATGCTAATCTTGCCTGCCTGAGTGAAAATAGAATGATTTTGGTAATATTGTCTGATGGCTAGTATCTGATCCCTGTATTCTGCAGGATTTATGACTGATTGATTTCACTTCTTCGCATACGCCGCAAGCGCACCGCTCAAAAGATCGTATGCTTCTGTTCCTTCTTTCATCTGAGCAAACAGACTCTGTATCGTAGGCACATTGAAATTTTCTATCGCCTGCGCGTTTTTGCATAATAGCTTTGCTTGACTATTCAAACCATAGCACGTAGAGTTTGCTGGATAGAAGATTCTCAGAAGGCCATATCCAAGATTGAGACCACCATCTTTGACAATATCCTTCCGTCCATATCCTACATATCTTCCTACATCTTCATTTGTTGTAATCGCTTTTCTCATGCCTCATGACAACTGTTCGTCCGTGAAGGAGATTTCCGCACATTGTTCGGGAGCAAGATTGGCAGTAGCTAACGCTTCGTTATCTATAGATGATTGCGCCGCGACCGCTTCAGCATCCGTTGTCGCAAGCAACACATTTGATATCTTCGCATCTACCAACAATGTACTTTTGATGAATTTTACTGGGCTGAACGTTCCTGTAGAGATCTGGTTGATCAAGATATTAGGACCCTTGAAGACCAAAACGACTCCTACTATAGTTAGCGCCCAAACGCCTATGTAACTAAGCAATCTCTTGACGTCTTTTGTCCGCTGTTTTTTCATAAGCATTTGGATAATGCCGATAATGACAATTATGAAACCGATCATGACGATATATTTTCCTGCTATAGGATTCATCATATCCGGAGCATTGGCTATTTTCATCATTCACATCATACCCAATGTCATAACCCCCGTTCCGATAGCTATAAGGCTATTGATCCACAATCCTATAAGCAGCAATCCGAACATCGCGATATCGATAAATGCCGTCTGTTTCGCCATCAATGCCCATGCAAACATCACTCATGAGATGATGATATATTTGAGCGAATCCCGATGAAGTTTCAATCCATGTTCGCGGTTGTCCAATACATATTTGAGGAAGATAAATCCGGAAAGCATGGCTAAGATCGTTAATGCCATAATTCAGAGATCTGTCTTATTATCGACGAATACGAGGAAAGCACCCATTCCACTGGTCAGCCGGAAGAGCAACATCATCCATCCGCTATAGAATCCTAATGAAGTGACGGTATCGTCTTCATCTTGTTTAGGGGCGAAATAGGTGATAACCTCTCTGATCAATCCTGTACCGAAAATCAATACAAGCAATCCGCTCAAGAAATTCATAGATACTGCTATATTGTCTGGTGACATCCGGAATCGGCTCTTGATAGGAGTGATAAGCGCGAACCGGAACGTAAGGAACATATGCCGAAGCCCTGGAGCCATCGCTGCAGGTCAAGCATTTCCTCGAAGGACACCATGGTTTTCCGCCAATACTTTAGGGATATACATATATTCATGATTAGCATCCCAAGCTGTTGAATACGGAATGATAGACAATTGGAATCCATAGAGATAGTAGATGATTGAAATAGCGAGTAACACGATACCTATCCATTTCCATCGATTATTCTTGAGATTTTCTCCTTTGAATTGATCAGCGATATCCGTGATAATGGATTTGTACGGAAGCATGTCTTCCTTCATGCGTCGGATCATATATCCGAGACCAAAGAACATAATCCGTATGATCACTCCTCGAAGTAGATGCACCATAGAGAAGAGGTAGACAACCAAGAGGAATATTCAGAGTCCTATTCAAAAGTTGATCACCATTTCTTGTCGCCTGATCTCCTTGAATTGTATGAATTTTTTGGAAATCCATGTACCGAATGCAGTCAACCCTACGAGAGCATATATGCCGAGGAAGTAGATCAGCAAGGTATTTATCATCAGGAGTATCCGTCCTGCTGAGCCTCCGATTATCGTATCTTTTATAGCTACAAAGATAGTGGAATAGAGCATCAGCGTTATCGGTATGATGTATATGAAGAATTTCTTCACAGAGAACATTTTCCCTCTGACGATATAGACCAACGGTATGCATGCCGCGATGATCGTTCATAGGAACAATTTCCGATTTGCTCGGCCTGCAAGCATACTCTGATAATACGTATGATTGGCCATAAATTCATTGTAGATGCTCACGCCAAAGAAACTGAGGAGCAAAATACCGATGATCAAAAAGATTTTTTGTTTCATGAAGTAGGCTAAAGAAATTAAAAGATGGAGTAGATAGATTGGATGGAATAGACAGATTGGATGGAATAGAAAATCCTAATCCGTCTCCATCGATCTAATCTGTCTCCCTATTTCTTAGTTGGATTGTAGAACATATGGAGAAGCATCTTCGTCAATGGAACGTTGAAGAATAAGGTTATCAGCATCGTTACGATCAGCATAGATCCGAATCCCTTGAAGACATTGGTTCCCATAGAGAAGAGGACAAATGCGATCAATCATGTACTGAGCTGACCATCTCTGATCGCTGACCGGCTTCTATCTCTTGCGTTATCGATAGCTCATCCCATACTTTTACCGTCTCTAATCTCTTCACGAAGTCTCTCGTATATCAAGATATTCGCATCGACTCCCATACCGATAGATAAGATGATGACCGCTATACCTGCAAGCGATAATGCGTAGTCAGTAAGTTTCATGAATGCGGCAAGCACAGCTATGAACGCAATCAATACGATGCTTGTAAGGAACATCTTTTTGAGACCGTACATGAAATATAATAATACCATGATTGCGAGCAATCCTATCAGACCTGCCCATAAAGCACCGGTCAATGCATTATCTCCGAGCGATGCGCTGATCTTCTCTTCTTGCATGAGGATAAGCGGAGCTGGCAAAGTACCTTCATTCAATGCATTCGCAAGCTCTTTTGCAGATGCTGTCGTGAACGAACCGTT
>CAZIVH010000012.1:0-12979 GCA_964542965.1 uncultured Candidatus Peribacteria bacterium
GGTGGCGGTGGATGATGAAGCAATCCTATTGATATGTGTCCTAACGGCGATTTCTCACCAAGTTATTATGACCACACCTGCGGAACACCACCTACCACACCATCTGCCACTCCTTCTCACTGATCAGCCCAAGACCAATCTCCATCATCACCTAGCTATGATACGACCCATCCTGTAACAAGATTAGAACTTGCTGAAATGGTTGTACCTTTTGCTTTGGAAGTTGTACATATCCCTAGAGACACGACAAAATCGTGCGTATATAGCGACACATATAATCTTTCCGTCGAAGAGAAAAACATTCTCAGGATATCTTGCGAACTTAATTTGATGGGAGTGGAACCTGATGGCTATACGCCGAAGCCAATATATAAGCCTATGAATATCGTCAGTTTCAATGAATTCTGAACCGTACTTTCAAGATTATTATATGACGGAGCGCACAACATCGATCTCACTTCGCCAAAGCAACGGTATGAGGAACATATGAAAGCGCTGAAAGACGCTGGGTTACTCTCCACTCCTACCACTATCATCACAGAATCCTATGTCCAATCTATGCTCTCCACCATAAAGAACGATACGGATTTGATCAAAAGATCCGACGCATGAATTCATTGAGCTGCAGAGACAACAGCGAATGTGACGACCACCTCAGCCACTATCATCAGCGATATCTTAAAATCATTTTTGAACACATTCCAGAGATTCATGCTTCAAAGAAAATAAGCATAGGTATCAAGACAAAAAGACGATACTCACGTGTCGTCTTTTTTTAAATTGATTTTTTGTGGTTTTTTACTATAAGCATTCGACCAAAATAACATGCCGCGGTAGCTCAGTCGGTAGAGCGCACCCATGGTAAGGGTGAGGTCGTCGGTTCAATCCCGATCCGTGGCTAATAATAACACCAATTTACCTATCAGCAATGTACATATTTTTTCTACGGTGAGACAGACTATGTCTCTTTTTTTTATTTTTTCAAAAAAAAACTATCTAATTTTTTCTCTTTGTTCAGATTCCCCTTTTATGAAAATTTTCATTTTTTCCTGTCTATTTAACATATCATATAACTTTTTTACAAAAACGGAAGTGAAAGTTATCATAAAAAGAACAGAAATTGGGTAAATATTTTTTTTCTGAGTACTATTATATGTGTAAACTTTTATTTTACGGAACCTTCGATTACATGGCTGTCGGCTGAAGAACAAACATCGAGCAGACCAAGGACAACAAGTTGAGATATCTCGAGGAGGACAATGTAGTTAACGTCACCAAAGATGACTTGACCGCATTGAGAACCACCCTGAAGGTAGATGAAGAACAGGACCTGGATGCAAAGCTCACCGAAATCAATGATCATGTTGAAAATTACTTCGACTGATTTTTGACTAATGAACGGGAAAATAACGTAACGTTGACCATAAACGGAGCGAGTGTTACCGATAGCGTAAAGAATATCGTCATGAGCTGAGACCAGTCAAAGCTCAAAGCACTAACCAACTATGTCATAGACAAATCGCAATACGAAGGATATGTAGACAACATCAAAGATGCAGAAATAAAAGAAGTCCTCAATAGCTACGAATTCGAGCTCAACGATCTTTGGAAACAGATCGAGGAAACCACTGTACAACCAACGAGAACAGAAGAAGAAGGAAACGTTTTGCTCAATGACCTCTGAGAAGAGACAGAGACAGGAATAGGAGGACAAGAGCATTACAATATGACCGATGATTATATCGATCCTTTTGACAATACCTGATATGCAACTATCGATGAAAAAAGAGCGATAGAGAATATCTACAAAGATGATGACGTGAGAAAAAGTCTGGAAAGAATTTTTGATAAAGAAACAGAAAAAGAACTTCATAAATGAACATTCAAAATCAATCTCGGCGTAGAAGATGGATTGGCTGGAGTTATTATAGCTATCCGTGAAGCTATGGTTGCATGAGCTTCGGGAGATGTCCCTGTAGAAGGCAAAGAAACTGATGCTCAAAAGCTGTATGCATATCTTTCAGATAACGGACTATTGCCAGATGATGAAGAGACGGGAAGTTTAAAAATAGAAAGAAAAGATATCGTATATCTTATGGAACAATGACTCATCCCATATGAAAAAGAATGAATATTGAATTTTGAAAAAATCAAATTAGCGAAAATACTCAGCAACGCAAAACGGTCAGATCTCGACGAATTTGCATCGCTTCTCCAATCCAAGCCTGATATTGCTATGGCAGTCAAAGAGCGGAATAATGCATTGGAGATTACCTGAACCAGCAGATCAGACAAATACAAGGAAGGAGAGCAATCATCACTGATCAACGACAAAAATGTCTTATCATTCCTTTGTGATTACAATAGTGATGGACAGCTTTCTGCAGCGTATTATGAAAAAGACAAGAAAGCCACCAAGAGAAGAGAAGCACAAAAATGAAATAAACTCCAAGAGAACCAAGGAGATGTCGGAACGATTTTTGGACAACAGATTTTCTTCACCATCGAACAAGCAATCAAAACGAAAAATATCGAACTTGGCGATCCGAAAGGAGAACAATTTGTGATCTACAATATCGTGAAGAATATGCAGATTGATGATAATAGAAATCTGACATGAAGTCAAAGGATGATGCTTGATAATATGTGAGCATTTGATTTCAACAAAGAAAACGAAAAGATCATAGGGAATCCGTATTGCACCAAAGAGAATCTCGCAAAACTCATCAACGGAAACCTCGATGAAAGCTTATCGCCTATGCCTACCTTCAAAATCTATTTCTTGGATGCGATCAAGAAGATCAATGGAGGAAGCCAAGAAGTCAATCCTGACCTCTATGATACGCTTGTAGGCAAAGAGGCAGAAAACATGATGGCTCTCTACGAAAATGAAGCAAACCTCAAAACAAAACTCGACGAGATATTGCAAGCATCGCAAGATCCTGTGATTCAAGCGCTCATCAAAGAGAAGGGATTGGTCCGTGTCAGAGAGACGATGTTGATTAAAGTCATGTCATTCTTGAACAACGTCACCTTGACGTTCAATGACGGAACAAGCGTGCCTATCTGAGAGCCATGAACCTATGGCGCTAGTAAAGCATGGGAAATCCGCCAGACTAAGAATGAGCTTTTGGAAACGACACGAAAAAATCTTGTACAAGGAGGTATCGCTGTTTCTCCTACAGGGAACGTCACCCTTTCTCTCGGATTCTGACAATCAGGCGTCAGCGAATCATGAACAAGAAAGCGGTCATGGAATGTATGATCCGGCGTTACAGTAGGAACAAGCGGAGTGATGCTCGATATCATCAACATCTCATGAGATATAGAATTCCAATATAACAAAAATAGAGTCATCAGCGCAGATCTTTCGAAAGTCAAAAGCGCGAAATATCTTGGATTGGAATGATCGGCTTGATTGGGTATCGGAATCGAAGGAGGGGAAACTGTTCTCGGTGTCAAAGGAAGCGCAGGTATCAATCGATCTAGAGATCCTGAAATCTGAATCAATCAAATCGACAAACAATATAGAGCTGTTTCCGAAGAAATTTTCGATGTAAACGGCGTACCACTCTCTACACTAAGCGATAAAAAATCATTCACCGACCATCTCAAAAACAATATACAAAAAGCGAAATCCGACGAGACATTCGGAGATTTCGTGGCCAACAATGAACAACATCTTACCGACAATATGAATTTCATCGTCAAATATATGGAGGTTAACCACTTCTTCTGAGAGGATGGAATTTTCAAGAAATATCCTGATGCAAGCGCTACGAATTCCGTAAATGCATTGCTCGACATCATCCAATCAGGAAACATAGAGATGCGAAGGCATGACGTCATCGCAGGTCTCCATGGCAAAATCGCTCTTACGAAATTATCGTTCGGATTGACGACAAGCATGTTCACCCTCAAGACACGAAAGAAAGAAACACCTCCTCCACCTGTGCTTGAAACAACAACTACTACATGAGTATACAATCAAGGCCAACAAGCGATAATAAATCCTGAGGTAATAGAAAACACAGAGAATCTCGATAATGGAGATAATGTTCTTGTAACGACTAATGTAACAAATACTACTCCTGTGACTGGAACCTATACACTAGTTGCAACAGAACAAGAACTATTGGCAGAGAATGTCATAGACAATACTACTGTATGAGAAGGTACGGACAAATACGGAGCGTTCTTTATGTATGTCGGCGCAAGAGTCTCTACACGGAAGAATATGTACGCACCTAATGTACCGCAATATCTCTTTACGCAATATGAAATATGACAAGGTGTGGGTACGGAATATCTCGACAACCCTACAAAAGATCTCGCTAAATACGGAGAATATCTTGTCGCATTATACAACGATTCCAAGAATAGATTATCATATTCCGTAAATGAAGGCAGGCTCGTCCTTCACTTCAAACCAGAAGGAGGATCTGATCTTACGCTAGCAAAATTTTTGAATCTTCATGCAACAGCTGAAGCACAAGGCAATTTCTCACTCAAAGGAAACGACCTTATCATAGGTAATGTGGGAGATATCTGAGCATACACCGTTACCGAAGCAAAAGGTGTACGCAGAGTACTCTGCTTGTGAAGCAAGAAACTCGATGAGGCTACGCGTGTCGCATGAGACAAAATTGCTACCGTAGAAAAGATAAAGCCAACAGAAGAATCCAACAAAGAACGGACACAGGAAAAAATTACCACCGATATCATACCGAACATGAAAAGCGAATCGCCAACATTTGAAGTTACAAAGCTTAAAGCAGCACAAGACGAGAGCAAACTCTTCTTCGATGGCGAAGGGAAACTGACCAAACCTGCCAAAGCTATCGTGACCTTCAAACCTACAAATATCGAAGGGAACAGACTCACTACGGGGACATTGTCCATTACAAAAAATATCGATGGATCTTACATTGTTGAACTAAAATCATCGCCTAATGACCAATTGAAGATTACCTATATCGATCAAAAAGACTATGAAGCTTCCTTAAAAGAAGAAAATAAAAAAGAAAAAAATCTTAAACCGATCGAATCGCAGAGCATAGAGAATCTCTTCTCATTCGAAGGAGATATGCTCATCGCCAAGAAAGACCTCACTACCCTGCTTACTTCTATTGAAGAGCTTGAAGATATTGACCATCAAACTTACGCTGACTTCCTGGATGATCTTTCAAAAGCTGAAACGGATGATGGAATTATAGATGACGAAGAGATTGGAAAAGCGATCGTCCATCTCGAAAGTCTGATGGCAAAATCAGCAACGCCTAGGACATTTGACGGTCTCAAGACATTGCTCGACGGAAACGATTATAACGTCAAAGCATATATAGTAGATAGATTCAAACAAATATTGGCGAGAGAACCAAAAAAATATATCGATCAAAACATAGGAACTATTGTAAATCGTCACATAGCATGAGGAGATGTACTATGACCCTCAATGAATCTTTTGTGACCGGGAGAGACACCACTTCCTGCAGATCTCAAAAAAGAGATGAAAGAAAAAAGGGATGCAATCAAAACGTCATATGCCACTACGAAATATAGCGAAACACCTACCGTCAATCCAAATCTTATCGGATACACCGCCTTCTATAGGCCGCTCAAACAAAGATTCTCTCTGACTGCATTGGGCGAGACAGGATATCAAGGAAGCATGGAAACACTTTCCAATACGACGCTCGCACAAGATTGGTTTTTGAAGAACTTCGGCAAAAATCAATATGAAGTAGAACGTTTAGCGACTTCTTTGGAAACCAAATTCGAGGCGCAATGAATAACTATTGATCTCAAACAAACAACTTATGAAAAGACGCTCGCTACAATAGAATCTTTACTCAAATGAGACACCATTACTCTTGACTCTTGAGGTAAAATAAGTATAGATGTAAAACGAGTATTCTATCTCCTTGGAGACTGTTGTAATGAGTCATTGGGAGTGGAAATAACAAAGATCAAATTCCAAAAACCTCAAGACAATATTCCGATACAATGAGTATACTCCGCAAGCGGAATTCCTGATAAGACATACCAAGGATGAATAGATCTGTATTACGACAGCCATCACGTCACCAACAGAGTCGTAACTCAGGAAATGAAAGTATCAGCCAAAGGCTCCAAGAATGTCAAAGATATAAAAAATATGTTGGATGCAACAACCGATACATGAATATATAAATAAAACCCAAACCTTTAATCATTTATATCCATTACTATGGGCACTAAACAAAAAACAGTATTGACGCTACTGATCGGATTAAGCTCTCTCATCTGAGGATTTTCTTATGCCGCATTGAATACTAGCGGACGGGAAAGTAGGACATATCCCGTCAATGAGATTACACCAGTTTCTTGCGACAATAATCAAAAAAAGATCTATCTCGATGAAGATAACGATAACGACGAATTGGTGGATAAAGCGTTTTTTATGAACAACAATATCAGAGTCGATACCGCTCCTACACAATCATACAATGCGGTAAGCATTTTTAGAGACAATAGCGTCGGCACTAGAATACTTTATTTTAGGCCATACGCGGATATGCTTTACAAACTCAATAGTTTAGGATATCCTAGCGCTATCGATTGATCTACGTTTTGGAGAGGAAGCAAAGTATTCCCTTACCAGCAACCAGTTAGAGGTACAGCAACCAATCCTAATATGATAGTACTCGAAAAGCCATACGACAACAACACAGGCAAAAACACCGTATGATTCGTTTTCTGGTATCAAATGCTAACCGCAAAATGATTCGACAATGGCGTTGATTTGACTTACCAATACCATGCAGTGCCTGATATATCATATTTCTTTGACAGCCTTGCGACATTAACGACGATCAGTCCTAACACAAAGAGGACTTGGTATACTGATTTACGGACACTTACCGGATGCACAAACTTTAAATTGCATCGATGTGGAGATGGCAAAGTTGATACCTATATCACCGGACAACGAGCAATGCCTTTCACCGGAGAAGTTTGTGATGACGGAGCGCTCAATGGAACACAATCACATTGTAATGCTACATGTAGCGGAACATGAGGATTCTATTGTGGTGACGAGATCATCAATGATGGTTCATCAGAGACAGTAATATTAAGCGGAAACGGTTTGTATTATGGTCCTACCTATTATAGTGGAACAGAACTGGTATTTGAGACGTGTGATGACGGAAACGATCCTAACGATCCTGATGGAATGTACAACTTAGATGGTGAAACCATGTTCTGTAGTTCTATCTGTTTCGATAATTTCACAGAAGCTTTTGTCGAGGTCTTCATCAATGAGTAACATATTTACTACCTTATCTATTTATACTATTACATAAGACATCATGAAATTCACTATCACCAAGCACATCAAAAAAGGAATAGCCCTTTCGCTCATCTTATGAATGGGAGCTGTTTCTTTTGCGGGAAATACTATTGGAGATGTCCCTGCAAGTTCAGCAGAACTGAGGCCTATCGAATGGCAAACAACGCCATATAATGGTAGCTGTGATATCGAGCAGAATCTTGCCTTCTACGATAAATCTCCTGTCTATCTCCGCGTAGGTCAACCAAAGAGCACGGTGAACTATGTTTTCGACAAGACAGAAACCTATGTAATAGTATATAACCAACCTTTATTTGCTGGTACGCTTAAATTTCCTTATGTCGCCAATTTCGTTCCATCATCTACATTTGAAACCGATAGTTCAAATATATTGACGGTAGAAGCAACAGGGGCTACGTTTTCATGATGAACGATGACCATGGACAGAGATGAAATCGCAGGACAGATCATCACCAAGAATATGGAAAGAGCCGCTCTCCAGAATGCTGCTGGCGCAACGCTCAACTATTATTATAAACTCGCAAATTCTACATTCACCCTCAAAAACGGAACTGTGAAAATAAATATCCATCCCCAACTCACACCAAAAACCTCTTGTACGAATTATTATATCGCAAGATGTGGAGATGGTGTCATAGACAATGAAAATACTGATGGTATAGAAGTAGACGGTGATATGATAGAACGGCATACACGATCATTGGAACCTAACGAAGTATGTGATGACGGAGACCTCAACGGCACTCCTGGTCACTGTAACGCTGATTGTACAGCAATAGGTAATGGCCCTCAATGAGGCGCTACCTGTACTTTGACAACATCACCTTCCACTATCGAAGCAGGACAGACCGTCACGATACATGCAGGATACACTAGCGGTCAGAATCCTACCTTTTCACCAACAATTTCTGGATTCGTAGCTCCATTCAGTTCTCCTACATGGAATGGCACTGCAACAGAAACTCCGACAACAACTACTACGTATACGATGAATGTCGAATGAGCGAACGGCCTTAGCGGAACCTCATGTTCTACAACCGTAACCGTCAATCAACCTGAACCTCATCTAGGATGTACGATAACCTTCAGTCCAAGCATCGCAGGAACGGGGCAAGTAGTCAATGTATGATGGAATGTCAGCAATGGAAATTTTTTCTGAACATATATCTACGTTACTCCTCCAACTTTATGAACTCGGCCTCACCGAGTAAACGCTAACCAATACAATGGCGTGACTTCTATGATGCCAACACAAACAGGACAATACATCTTTACCATGATGGTGCAGAATAACGAGGAACAAGCTACCTGTACAGGAGTATTGAACGTCATCGACAACATATCTCCATGTACGCTTACCACTACTACACCGACTATCTCTGCAGGACAGACCGCTCTTCTCCAAGGATCATATTCCAACGGAGTACTGGCTACAATCACTCCTAGCATCCCTGGATTGAATTTTGTCTACCCAAACCGGAGCAACACCAATATCCCCGTAACACCTACAGCCACCACTACTTACACTATGAACGTTCTTGGTGCTTTGGGAGGAAGTGGCGTATCTTGTAGCACGACAGTACACGTCATAAATACCGGACTCACACTAAGCAAACAACTTGTCTCTAATGTGCTCTATCGTTCAGGAGACATTGTTACCTTCAAGATCAACTTCGGAAACAATAGTGCAAATACTATCAATAACGTAGTCATTACCGATTATCTTCCTCTCTCACTGGAATACGTAACTAGCCAAATCTTTGGGGTCACTCCTCCCTATGGGTTCGCTACAGGATTTTTCTGAGGCAACGCATCCATAGAATATTCAGGATTCAATCTTGCTCCTGGACAACAAGGATACATTCTCCTTCAAGGAAGATTCAAAGGATATCAATATGCGGATCAAACTCTCAACAACGCATTCGCAAAATGAGACGATACACAAACCGTATATGCATCAGCATTGTTTTATGCATACGCTCCTGGCGCACATACAACAGTAACCAAGACAACAAACAAACCATCGTATTTCCCTGGCGAAGATGCAGGATTCACGATTGCAGTCACCAACAACGGACCTGATACGATCAATAACATCACCCTCACAGATAATCGGCCAGATGGATGATGTATCAATTTGGACAGCCAACGGACATCAAACGTTCCCCTTACTGTCACTAGCGCCAATGACCCATATCAACGATCATACAATGGAACATTAGCTGTAGGACAAACAATCTATCTTCATCTTACGGGACATATCAGCAATGCTCCTACCTGTGTAGGCACCTATATAAACAACGCAAACGTTAGTTATGTGGTAAATGGAGAAACGAAGACAGGAAGCGCTCAAGCAGTGTCATTCGTAGTTTCCACAACACCAAGCTCTACTATGAATTTTGAGAAGAGATTGATCCAATACGGAAGCAACCCATGAGATCCTGTCATATTCGAGCTTGTCTATCGAAACAACGGTTCGGCCACTATCACGAATTTTGATATCGTAGACTATCGGCCTGGGACATTGAATTTTGTGGCTGCTAGCCCTATGCCAACTACACAGATTACTACTCCATGAGGAAAAGAATTGCATCGATACTTCACCACTCCGCTCGCTCCTAACGGATCCGGCAAAATCACTATCAACTGAACAATACAATAATATTGCTTTTAAACTATTACTGTTACGGAAATGAAAAAGCTTCTTTACATCACCATCATTGGACTCTTGTGATTCGTAGGATTCACCTGGGCAAATGTAGATAGTATCAACGTTACTCCAGTAACGCAATGAGCTATTTCCGGTTCCATGGTTACGTTCATCGTCACCGGACATAATGGAACAGGTGATGCATATCTCAAGTACGTCTTACCAAAAACAGCCACGTATGACGTCATGTATTCAACAGCTAATCTTACGCCTGTGAATTCGTATTTCTTATGATTTCCAGATCATGATCCGATATTCTACATACCTGCAAACAGTGATTTCTCCGTAACAATTACTGCAAAGGTAACGACTACCGTACGATCATTGCCTACGATCACTACTACAGCACTCTTTTCTGACAACGAAAATATCACCACAACACTCACATCTGCCGTAGCACAAATCTCTCCTATCGCTGATCTCGTTGTAACAAATATTTTGACGGGACAGAATCCAAGCTACTCAGGCGATGTAGTGATGTATTATATAACACTACAGAATATCTGATCTGCTGCAGCGACAGGAATCAGCTTCATCAGCACGTTCCCTGTACCTACCTTATATGCTAATGCAACAGCGATCTTCAATGGTACGCCTCATGCATATAGCTATATCGATTATCCTCAGGATATCGTTCGGACAGGAAGCTATCTCAGCAATCTCAATCCAGGACAGACGATCACCATACTCTTGTCTTCACCTATGACACAAAATTATCCTATAGGAACAACATTCAATCAGATAGCAAAAACACTCTCTGTGAGTGTAGAATTGACAACAGGAAACAATAGCGCTTCAGCTGCATGAGTAGTGCAAGCGTTGCCTGATGTACGAGTCACGAAAACACTCGCTCCATTTACCGGATACCATGTCGGTGATGAAGTGAGATATACTATCGCTTATGGAAACAGCGGTGGAAAAATAGCAAATAACGTCACCATCGTAGATACTATGAACGGACAAGTTTCATTGAACGCAACAAACTTTAGTATCGGATCTCTTCCTGCAGGAAGCGGCGGAACCATCATCTTGACCGGAACATTGAATGCAACACTCACTTCAGGAACTACATTCGTAAATACAGCTAACATTACAACAACAAGCACAGAAACAGCGACAGGAAATAATAAATCTATCGCAACCGGAACTGTTGTCTGAAGAGCAGGCATCAGCGTAAGCATAGTCGCCAACAACCTTACTAGGACACAATTAAACAACGCGCCATATGGCTCATGACCTAGCGCTATGATCCAAGCAGTCAGCGGCGATATCGTACAGCTTACCATTACCTACACAAACAATGGAAACACTGTCGGTACTCATGCAATCCTCTATCTTTCAGGACAGAGCAATTTCGTAACACTTACTCCATTCACTGGAACACTCAATATCATCCCTATAGATTATACAGGAACTATCGTACTTACGGGTATCGTAGGTCCAAGAAATTATGTATCATTCAATCTAACGCCTCGCATTACTCATGATATCTGAGAAGTGGCGATGGGCAATACGGTCAGCATAACAGAACCGCTTGTATGTGGAGACGGTATTTTGACGAGAACCGAACCATGCGACACACAAGGGAATCTTGGAGTCTTGTATAGCGGACAATCTTGTGAGAATCAACAATGACAATGTATATTGAGAACGAATACTATCGTCAACCTCGCATGCATCAACTATCAATATCCAAATCCTGCAGGAGGTTTCTTCACGGGACAATCTTGCAGCCAAGTGAATAATGCGCTTATGAACGCAAGCTGTGCTATCATGACCGGATCAACCCCTTCCCCTACAAGTAACGGGTACAGCATAAATTATACCTGTAAAGGAAATAGTACGAACGCTACTACTCCTATCACCATCAACTGCGGAAACGGCACAAGCATTTCATGAACAGGAGCTACGCTCAACGGAACATGCAGCTACGATTCATCATTTGCAGGAAGCGCACAATGTAGCGTAGGAACAGATATCAACAACAATCTTTGTAGAGTGATTGTTTCTGAAAATCAATTGCAATGCGATCTCGAAGCACTTGATGGAAGAATCATCCTTGTCGAAGACAATGGAGAAGGAGAAGGTAGATTTAGATGTGAGACACGCAACGGCATTATCGCACAAGAGCTTAGCATTGATTGTGGACCTGGCGGAGACGGTGATGTCACAGAAAGCAATACCTCTCAAGTCGAAACAGTATGTAACTATGATGAAGATACTACACCTGAAGATGTCGCTGTGACATGTTCTACCAACGATGTCATCTGTGAAACAGAGAATATCATCATCGACGAACCTATCCTATGATATTGTGGAGATGGAGAAATCGATGGATATGAAGACTGCGATGACGGCGATGCGAACGGAACATCAAGCTCCAATTGTACTGCATGATGCGATCTCAAAGACGCAGAGATGGTAGGATGTTTCAATGTAGGAAATATGAACATCTCTATCCAAAAATGAGAGATGCTTCCATTCCGATGGATGCTCGACGGCAGCAAGAACATCATCCCAGGATCAAGTTGTGAAGATAAACCCGACGGGAAAATCCCTGTAGAGACCATGTATTGTACCTTCAATATCTACAACGGAGCTGATACAGAAGCCGCAGGAAATCCTGTAAATTCTACGCCTATCGTCAAAAAATGTAATGAAAATAATCGGAATTGAGATCTCTTCAATTTCTTCAATAATCAAGCAGGCAGAATCTGATCGCTTCAGAATGCTTTCGGAAAGTACGCCCTCGATTCAAATAATTTCGTGAATAATGTCTTCTGAGAATATAAGATTGTTTTGGAAAAAGTCGAATACGAGTATTGCCGCAGCGATGAAAAAGAAGAAAGCGCTGTACTCGACAGAGTATGTAGCGTCAACTTCACCGTTACCCAACCATACTTAGCACAGAAGAG
>CAZIVH010000012.1:13079-25967 GCA_964542965.1 uncultured Candidatus Peribacteria bacterium
AATCGATGTTCAAACGGAAACTTGCACGTCAAAGGAATTTTGATGGGAGATAATATCCAAGAGCTCGTCGATTCTAGAAGATCACAGCTCAATGATTGGTTCTACACAAAATCATCTGCTCCTACCGCCATCAAAGCAGAGAGAAGAAACGAAATTTTCAACGGCGCAGCCGTGCTCATCGAATACAGTCCAAGCTTACGAAGTGCATTGCCTCCAGGTGCAGGAGAATTCACCAAAGCGTTGGAGATCTACAAACAATAACATTCTATCACCACATATATAGTAGTAAGGGCGACAAAAAAACCGCCCTTTTACTATTTTAAAAATTCTATTGACATTTTATTTTAAATGTTTATAGTAACTTTACCATCATAGAGAGATGGACCTGGTAAATACTACTATTTACCAGATGATCATTAGCAAAAACATAAACCTTTATACAATGAGAACACTGATTATTTTTGTTGTGAGTGTCATGATGACCCTTGCTTCATTCGCACAGGTACCTGCTGACGCTGGTGCTATCACAGGAAACACTAATGTCTGCGCAAACAGCACAGCTGTGTATTCCGTAGGCGCTATCACAAACGCGACGAGTTACATGTGGGTTGTTCCTGGTGGTGCAACCATTACGAGCGGTTACGGTACCAACGTAATCATCGTACAGTTCGGCACCTCTTCCGGAGATATTGTAGTTTTCGGACAGAATGGCAGCATCCTGGGGAATGGTTCATCCCTTCATGTAACGGTAAACCAAGCACCAAGCATAAGCGTTGTTGCAAGCCCCACAGATATCTGTGCAGGAGCTACCACAACACTTACTGCAACAGGAACTGGTATAGCATCGTTCGTGTGGAGTGGAAGTAGCATGACCACCTCATCCGTAACCGTCAATCCTACCACACCGACAACCTATACGGTCACGGTCACAGGAACCAATACTTGCACCTCTTCAGCAAGCGTTACCGTCAATGTGCATACCGCACCGAACGTAACATTGAATCTGACTGAGGATCATGCATGTACTGATGTAAATAGCGTGCTTTTGGCTGGTGGATTTCCTACCGGCGGCACCTATTCCTGCGCCACACCCAATGTTGTCTTTGGTGGCACTACCATTCATCCTCCTATCGTTGGTCCAGGCACCTGGAATGTCACATACACCGTGACCGATATGTACGGATGTTCGGCAAGTGCAGATGACCTGTTTACGGTCTATCCTATCCCGGCAGTGATGTTCAATAACATCAGCGGTTCACCGCTGACCACGGGAAGCACTCCTGTGGATTTAGTGAACTTCGTAATGCCTATCGGTGGCACGTTCACCGGCCCAGGCATTTCCGGAACATTGTTTGATCCCAAAGTTGCTGGAGTCGGAACACATATGCTGACCTACACGTACGCACATCCCATCAGCGGGTGTGAAGCTACGCAGATTCAGTATGTGAACGTCGGCTCTGTCGGTATTGATGAAGTGAACGTTGCAGTGGAAAACATCTCGATGTTTCCTAATCCTGCAACCGATCAGCTAAATCTCTCCGGTATCGATCAGAAAGAAATCGTCTCATTGGAAATCAAAGATATGATTGGCAAAACGGTATATACCGCAGATGTCACTTCAGCATCGATGATCATCAACGTTAACGATTTCCATTCAGGGATCTATTTCATCAGCTTTGTGAGTGCCGACGGCATTTCCGTCAGCAAAAAATTCATCAAGACTGAATAATTACAACAGCATTATAGGCGGCAAGTTTTTACTTGCTGCCTTTTTTTATTTTTAAATGTTTCCACCCGGGTGAGAACTTTAAAAACAATAGATACAAAGAAACTTTTATAACTATTTCACCCGGGTGCGTAATCAACTAAAATCCCCAAAAATAGACTTGACATTATTTAGTAAATTGTTATAAGATTTATGTTTAGTTATTGTACTGTTTTATATTCCATATATTTCTCGCCATGAAAAAATTCCTTTTCTCTTCATTTCGGAAATTTTCTGTGCTAGCGATTGCTGTGCTTGCGATCTGATGAATCAGATTACAAGTTTTTGCACACACAGATTCCGATTATCTCACGTTCACACCGAGCGGATGTCCTAGCAACATGAAAGTTCGGCATTTGAATAGCGGAGATATAGCGGGTTGAGCCACATTATCATCCTTGCCGTTTATCCCTTCATGATTTTCATGAGCCATTTTCGTGATTGATAGTTTTCCTACGGAAATCACCTCTAATATCACTATCACTTCTGATTGTGTTGCACTCGTAGCAAATGCTGACGCTCCAGGAAACACTATCTTGAATTTTACGTGAGGTGCATACATCTATAACAATGGTTCAAAAAGAATCACTGTTGCATGAACAGACGATACACATAGATTGGAGATTGTATGATCAACGAGCCCCGCAGGCATAGTTTTTGAAAACACTACATGAGCGCGTATTGCTTACACCAACCTTTCAGGATTTTCTACCTTATGAGGATTGGTGCTTACCAACAATCAGAATGCTATGGTAACAAACAATATCGTATCATACAGCAAATACGGAATCCAATTTCAATCATCTACCAACAGCACAATTCAATACAACACTATCACTAACAATACGGAAAGAGGTATCCAGCTTACGGGATGATCAAACAGCAATACCATTTCCAATAACACCATCACTTCAAACAAAGACGGAATGTTATTGTGAGGTATTATCGGCGGAACCGTATCCAACAATACCGTTAGCGGTAATACGCAAGATGGAATAGTGTTGGGAGCGACAACAACGCAAACTACGATTTCAAACAACACTTCATCAAACAACACTCGCTACTGAATATCTTTGGTCACTAGCAACGTAACAGGAAACACTATCTGTAGCAATACCTTAACCACTAATATGGTCGGCATATCTTTGGTATGATCAAAAAACAATACATTCAGCAACAATACCGTATCTGCCAGTACGATATGAATCCATCTCGATGGCGCTCAAAGCAACACGTTCTCTAATAATTCCATCATAGGAAATACGAGCTATGGAATATACTTATTAACTTCTGCGAGCGGAAACACCTTCACTTCAGATACCTTATCAGGAAACGCCAATTATACTATCTATCTTAACAATGCTCACTACAATCAATTCACACAATCAACCGTAACGAACAACGCTAAAGCGATCAATCTCAATAGTTCGACATTCAATACGTTCTCTGGCGTGAATGTGAGCAACAACACTAACTGAACCGTATTGAGCATTTCATCAAACAACACGTTAAAACTCACGAATAACAACAACTGAATATATCTCAACAACACATCAAACAGTAACACCATACAAAACGATCAATCAACGAATTCGCCGATAAACAATATCACCATAGGAAATACATCAACAGGCAATGTCATCTCATGAGGATTGTTCTCTTCAGATTCGACACTTACCACATCTGTTTCTATCACATTCCTCACGAACAATCGAGCTGCACCTACCTACAGCGTCACCTGAGCATGACTCAGCGGAAACTACCCAACAACAAGCATGGTATGACTCACATGAACAACGATAGAGCTTACGGGATGAACCAACACACGAAAGGATATCACTGTAAACTACAATGGAAATATGCAATCTGATAGCATCTACTTATGAACTATCGTCACTCCTCCAAGTGGCGGTGGCGGTTGATGAGGTGGTTGAGGCGGTGGCTGATCGACAACATGCACATCAGCGCAATTGATATGTTCTGGTGGCGTACGAACTCGTGTCAGCGGCACTAGCTGTTCATCATCACTCATCGGAACCTCATGTAGCGTGTGATCAGGAGGAAACGGCACAGGAACACTTCCTGTAGGAAGCATCGCCGGATCTATCTATTCCAACGAAATGAATGCTGCGTATCTTCGGGCATATGCATATGGAATCACGACCATGCCTACTATCCAACAAGCGATGATGTGAGGTAAACTCATCAGGTCTCATATGGCAAAAATGATCAGCAATTTTGCTATCACGCTCGGCGGACTTACTCCTGACACTTCACGCGATTGTGAATTTGACGATATCAGCAATCAAAGCGCAGAGATGAAATTCTACATCAAGCTTTCTTGCCAACTCGGACTCATGGGACAAAACATGGATAACTTCCTCCCTAGCCAAGAAGTAACAAGAGCTCAGTTTGGAACTATCATGTCTAGACTCATCCGAGGATCAACATACGATGGAGGTACTCCATACTACAAAGCACATCTCACTGCACTCAAAAATGCAGGCATCATCACCAACACTACCCACACGATGACGGAGCTCAGAGGATATGTCATGATCATGATGAAAAGAGCATATGACTGATGATTCTTGAATCACTAGCATTTTATATCCTGATTATAAAAAAGTGGATGCACCCGTGTCCACTTTTTCATTTTCAAAAAATTTTTTTCTGATATATTTTCCCATTTTTTATTCAAAAAAATGTACATATACCTTATCACATATTTTCACCTTTCCCATAGAAATTTTTACCAATCAAACACTAGTATTAAAGCCATATCTTGACATTATATCACCTACCACATTTTCCTGCTATTTTCTTCTAATTTCACTTGACAATTTATAGGAAATATTTATAAACGCCATACTGCGGTATTCATACCTGCAGAACAGAACCAAAGAGATCGCAAGATTTCCTAGGTGATCATTAACAAAAATACGTATTAACCAAAACCAAGAAAAGGAGGAAAAAATTATGACTCTCTATTTTTTGGTCAATGTTTCGAATTCTGATGTCTATTCCAAGATACAACAACGGATGCTATTAAAAAATCACCGGAAGATCTATACTGGTGAGCATTTGTGTTTTTCTTCGGGATGACGGAAGATTTTGATCTATTGATCAGCGTTGGCTTTCTTTGTAATTTGCCAGGTCGCGCATGCTAAGCAAATTCGACCAAAAAATTCTTTAATCAAAAATCAAAAATTAAAAAAACGTACAGCAATGAAAAAACTTTTTGTTTTCTCTGTGTTGCTGGTAAGCATACTTGCAACACAAATGGTTACTGCGCAAACTGTAACCATCAATCCATCTACTGCCTCGATCTGTCAGGGCTCGGGCACAATGGTAACATTGACCGCCCAGACTACGGGAACAGTATTGACCTATGCATGGTCAAATGGAGTAACAGGTGTTGACTATATTGATGTCTCTCCTGCTGCTACCACCACGTACACCGTGACCGTTACTTTTCTGAGCAGCCCTGCTGCTACAGCAACAGCAACCGTAACGGTACTTCCTACGCCTTTACCTCTCATCACTGCCAGCGGCTCAACAACCATTTGCCAAGGCAGCAGCGTTACATTGACCAGCTCTATCAGCGATCCTTCTTGTGAATGGTACTTCAATGGAAGCCCTATCTCTGGCTCTTTGGGTATGACAAGCTATCCTGCCTCTCAGGCGGGTTCCTACAGGGTATATGTAACCGTAGGCGGTTGTTCAGGAATGAGCGCACCGACTATCGTTACCGTAAATCCCTTACCGAATGCTTCATTCACTCCTACTTCATTTTTGGATGAATGCAGCAGTTCCATTACCCCTTTGGTTGCAGACCTCACCGGTCCGCAATACACCTACCAATGGTATCAAAGGGTAACCGGCATTGGAACCTACATGATACTGCCAGGAGAAACTGCTCCTACCCTGGACCTCATTGGTCCTGAATTCATCGGAGATTACGAGTATTCATTGACCGTGACCAACACGGTAACCGGATGCGTAAGCACCTGGTAAAGTTCACTTATTCATTCACAAAAAAAGAAATCGTTATATGAAAAAATGTATCGTTTTTGTTGGTTTAATGATCGCAATGCTTGCGATTACAACACAGGCAATAGCGCAACAATACTCCGTAAGGAGAATCGTCCGCGCTGAATTCGTAGCAGGAATATTGTCAATTCCCAATGACACCATATGCGCCAATTCACCTAGCCAGCTTATCACTGGCACTGCAGCTACTGGCGGTAAGCCCTCACCGGCAAATACCTACCAGTGGCAGTACCGCTTCAATGCTGGTACATGGTCTAATATCATCGGAGCAATTGACACCTCTCTGTTGACGGGAATTTTAGCTCCTGGCGACTATCAATATCGCAGAATCGACACCAACCCCGGTTGTGGTTCAAAAGACACCACAAACACCCTCAGTATTCATGTATGGAACAACTTCCTTGCAGGAACAGCTACGGGAGGTGGAAACTTCTGTGATATGACTTCAGGCACGACAGCCACTTGCAGTGCAGCCACCGGCGGCGATCCGGCAACCATTACTCAGGTAGTACAAACGTCTCTTGATAATGTTACCTGGACCAATACCGGCAACACTACATTAAGCTTTACGCCTGCAGGTCCGCTGACCGACGATCTGTATGTCCGTTGGAAATTCGGAAGCAATTGTGATACCGTGTATTCCAATACCCTGCTGTACAATGTCTACGATCCGTTCGTAGCTGGCACAGCGACTACCGCTACCGTTTCTCCCATATGCAACGGAACCAATGGAGGAACTGCCACGGCTACAGCAGCTACTGGCGGAGCTCCTACCACAACCGTAGAATGGGAAGTATCCAATGATGGCATTACGTTTTCAAACACAGGTAATGTGACATTGGCATATTCATTCGGCATACTGACCGTTCCGACATGGGCAAGAGTACGTTACATGAACACTTGCGACACGCTGTATAGCAATACATTATTTATTGACGTATATGCGGTACTCGCAAGCGGTGGCACTCCTGTCATTGTGGGAAATGACACTATCTGTTTCAATCTTGATCCGGGTAGCATCGATGCTCCGGCATCAACCGGTGGAAATGGTATCTACACCTATCAGTGGCAAGTTCGTATCAATGGTAGTGCTTGGAGCAACGCTCCTGGCGTATCAACAGCCGAAGATTATGATATCCCTACGCTCAGCGTTACTGCCGGGCTGTATGAATATCAACGAATCACCACTAATGTATGCGGCACAGTTACCACTCCTGTAGTATCTGTACTGATGTATCAGCAATTCAATCCCGGTATTGTCGGAACTCATGACGAAGCATGCTCTGGATTTGCCCAGACGCCGATCATTGAAATGACTGCGGCTACTGGTGGATCAGGCATCTATACCTATCAATGGATTGAATCTCTTGATGAAATCACCTGGAACAATGCTCCTGGCGTATCAACAGGAACTAACTACACACCGCCGACCATCACTACTCCGGTCCAGTTAGAATATTTTTACCGGAGAAATGTAACCGACGCAATGTGCGGTATGCAAACATCAACAGCTCCGGCACTTCCGTAAGGAAGGACTCTCGGAGTTCAGTCAATCAAGTAATAATCAAAAATTTACGAACATGAAAAATATCATGAAAATCCTGTTGATGTTTGCGATAATTCTTTCGACAATATCAGCAGGTGCGCAGACACAGATGAGTGTTCGGCGCATAATCAATCCGGGTCCGAACCTGCACTCGTTGCAGAGCGCCGGCACAACGCATTGTGCTGGAACAGCAGGACCAAATATCTATTTGGCCTCAAGCAACACGAACACCGCCTGTCAGCTTTATCAGTTGATATCCCCTGGAGTGAGCATACCTATCGGTACCCCACTTACCGGAAGCGGCGGAGTCGTGAACTTCGGCTCACAGAATGATGGTACCTACTTCTGTATCGTTACGAACACCTTGACCGGTTGCTCAGACACGATGCTTAATTATGTAACCATAAGCAGCATGCCCATCCCGACTGTTGACATCACTTCCAGCGGACCGACTACCGGTTGCGGAACCGTAACGGTTACCCTGAGTACTCCGTACGAAACCGGATGTACCTATCAGTGGCAGAAAAACTCTGTGAACATCCCGTTTGCTACTGGCACTAGCTATACCGCTACCGTAACAAACACCACAGAGGTATACACATGTATCGCTACCAACAGCCTCGGCTGTAATAATAGCGATTTTGAAGTAATCACTGCCAACCCGTTACCGACAGCTTTCACCGTTAGCACATCCACCCCCACCTTCTGTGAAGGAGGTATAGGAGGAAGTGTCAATCAGTCCTCTTCCCTCAGCGGCATCAATTACCAGCTTATGCTTAATGGATCGACTTTGGTCGGTACTCCTGTAGCTGGAACGAATGCTGCAATACAGTGGAATGGATTGCTTACTGGCGGGGTGTACACCGTAGTAGCTACGAATCCTTTGACAGGATGTACCGCTACGATGACAGGTTCAGCTGTATTGACTATGGATCCCGTCCCTGATGATGCTGGCCCTATTACCGGACCTGCTACCGTATGCCAGAATAGCACAGCTACCTACTATATAGGAACAATACCTAATGCTACCAGCTATAGCTGGTCAGTTCCTTTGGGAGCCAACATTTTGACAGGACAGGGTACAACCATGATTACCGTGGATTTCACGGGAAGCGCAAGCGGCTCTATAAGCGTCCTTGGCTCAAATGCCTGTGGACCTGGAACAGCGTCGATGTTTAGCGTAACAGTAAATGCTGCACCTACATTGACCATCAATTCAAGCGCTGCTGATATCTGCGCTGGTTCAAGCACCAATCTTACCGCTACCGGCTCAGGCGTTTCCTTTGCATGGTCAGGTATGACTGCAACAACTGCTACCGTAACCGTAAATCCTCTGACAACAACCACCTACTATGTAACAGCGACCGGATCGAACTTATGTACTGCTACCGATGACATCGTCATCACTGTACATACCGCACCTTCGGTAACCCTCTCCCTGGCAGAAGACAACTTCTGCATGGATATAAATTCAGCTGTTCTTAGTGGCGGCTTGCCTGCTGGTGGAACCTATACCGGATCATGTGTTTTTGGTGGCAACACCATTTACCCGCCGGTATCTGGTCCTGGCACGTATGTCATCACCTATGAAGTAACGGACACCTGGGGATGCAGCAATTCAGCTACTGATTTGCTCACCATCAATCCGTTGCCTGTGGTAATGTTTGTAAACGTGGTCGGTGCGATTTATACCGATACTCCACCCTTTGACCTGACTGCATATGTATCTCCGATTGGAGGAACATTCAGCGGTCCTGGTATGGTAGGAAGTATGTTCAACCCGGCAGCAGCCGGTCAGGGTACCCACATGATTGAGTACACCTACACACATCCTATCACCGGATGTTCAGCATCACAGATTCAGTATATCACCGTTGGTTCGGTGGGTATCGATGAAGTGACCGCTGCGGTAGACCTGATAACCATGTTCCCAAATCCTGCAGCTGACCAACTCCATTTGGTCGGAATAGACACTAAGGAAATCGTTGCCTTGAGCATCTATGATCTGATCGGCAAAGTGGTATATTCCGCTGAAGTCAATTCAGAGACCATGGATATCGATGTAAACGTATTCCAACCCGGAGTATATCTTATCAAATTCAGCGACGCTGACGGCGTTTCCGTTACCAAGCGTTTTGTAAAGGAATAGATATCTCCTGACACCTCATAGGCGGCAAGTTTTTACTTGCTGCCTTTTTTTTATTTCCAAAAAAGAAAAGGAATATCTGATTTTGCATCCAAAATATACCGACATCTCCGAACGAATCGATGATAAATATTCAGAATACAATATTCTTTTTGCAGAGAAAAAATCCGATTCCCTTTCCCTCTTCCCCAAATTCGTCATTTTGTGTCAATTTCGTGTTGATTTTGTATCTATTTTCCCTATATTCATCGACACGTAAATTTTTTGTTTACTCTGAATTTTTGGAAAGTTCAATTCATACCTTATACATTTCATCAATTCTGCATTTTAACAATTTAGCGTTATAGTTATGCCAACTATCAATCAACTCATCAAGAACTGAAGGACAAAAAAGACCTACAAGTCCAAAGCTCCTGCTTTGCAGTTCGGTATCAACAAACTCGACAGTAACAAGAGAGTCGACAGACCCGCTCCATTCAAGAGAGGTGTTTGCTTGAAAGTCTCTGTCATGGGTCCTAAGAAGCCGAATTCTGCGCAAAGAAAATTTGCGAAGGTCAGATTATCCAATGGAGCTGAAGTCCTAGCATATATCCCAGGAGAATCCCACACTCTTCAGGAACACAGCGTAGTGCTCGTAAGAGGAGGCAGAGTAAAGGATCTTCCATGAGTGAGATATCATATCGTCAGAGGAAAATACGACTCCAACCCAGTAGACAAGAGAAGACAATCAAGATCTCTCTACGGAGCGAAGAGACCAAAAGCATCTGCTAAATAGTCGATTGCATTTCAGCATTTTACCATTTCTGCATTACCATTATGTCAAAACTAATCGTCGGTTCTATGGCCAACTCAAAGATCGAAAAGATCATCAACTACATCATGAAAGATGGAAAAAAGAGCGTAGCAAGGAAAATCTACAGCGATATGCTCAAGGAAATCAAATCCAACGGACACATGAATCCTGAAATAGTCTTGGAAACAGCTATCGAAAACGCTTCTCCAAACCTCATGATCAAATCCAAAAGAATGTGATGATCCGTATATCAAGTCCCTGTAGAAGTTAAACAGGACAAAAAGTTATTTTTCGCTTTCAAACGGATTCTTGCTGGTACCGCATCAAAGACAGGGAAACCTATGTACAAGAAACTAGCTGAAGAGATATTGGCAGCATACGGCAATCAAGGATACGCAGTAAAGAAAAAGGAAGAGACCCACAAAATGGCTGAAGCGAACAAAGCGTTTGCATACATGGCAAAATACGTTAACTAACATATTTCAACGAATAAGCGTTTAATCGCTTAAACGTTTAAACGATTTATCCTCTATTATTAATAAGAAAATGGGAAATACCAGTGGTGCAAAATATAAGCACATGATGTACAATGTCTCTCGGGCAAGCAAAAAATCAGGAAAAAAGCTTGAGAAGGCTATCGATCGAATGGTCGATCTAGAAAAAAAAGAAGCTAAGCAAGGAGCCACAAAATGGATCGCTAAGACCAAGGTGAAAGCTCAAGCTAGACTCAAAAAATACGGTGTCACCCAAAAAATGGTAGACGCAGCCTTGACAAAAAAAGGAATCAAAAAATAGTCTATACCACAAACTATATTCCCTCATTTATCATTTATCATCATGTATTAAGATGGCAAGATTAAAAACCAACGCAAAAAGAAAGCTCAACAAAGCATTGTTCAGAGTCGAAAAAGTAGTTATCATGGATGTAAGAAAGAATCTCGAACAGCAAAAAAAGCGGAAAGCTAAAGTCATGAACAAAAAGGCTAAATAAATTTTTTACATACTTGTACTATATATTCAAAATGAATATCGAAAGACTCAAACATTTTTACGACAAGAACGGCGCTAAAATCGTTGATATCAAGCCAGGAATGAATATCGAAATCCACGAAAAAGACATTGAAACAAATAGAATCCGGAGGTTCAAATGCCTTGTCATCAAGGTAAAAAAACCTGCTCACGCTGACGGAACATTCACCGTAAGAGGAACTGTCGCAGGCGTAACCGTAGAAAAGATCTATCCGTTGTCATTCAATAAGTTCGATAAGATCATCCTTCTCGATGAATATAAAATCAGAAGAGCTAAGCTCTACTACATCAGAGACAAGGTAGGAAAGGATGCAAGATTCAAGTCAAAGATCACGGCAGACAAGAGAGATATCGATCTTCTCAACAAGGAAGCCGGAAAGGTCAGAGAAAACAAAGGAAAGAAAAAAGGAAAGAAATAATCCACTCATTTTACTCTATTTGTCATTATCCTAATGAAACTCACGGTAACCTCTCGCCAAGATAAAAAGGCCAAAGAACTCAGAAAAGAAGGACTGATTCCTGGAATCATCTATGGAAAACATCTTAAAGAGCCTATCGCTGTTGCTTGCAAAAAGAACGACTTCATCAAGAAATACAAGGAAGCTGGCTACTCTACTCCGATCACGCTTGAAGGAGACAAGATGGAACAGTTGGCGTTGATCCAAGACATTCAGTTGGACCCAGTAAGCGACGTATTGATGCACGTAGATTTCCTAGCTATCAATGCTAACGAAAAAGTTACTACTGAAGTGCCTTTGATATTGGTTGGAGAATCTCCTATCGAAAAGCTTGGAGAAGGAAAAATACAGCTTTTGAAGGACTTTATCGAAGTTAATGCATTGCCTCAAGATCTTCCTCACGATATCACTATCGACATCTCTGCTATCCAGACTATGAACGATGTTGTATTCGTCAAAGACCTTAAGGTATCCAACAAAGTCGAAATCATCGATGATCCTGAACAGCCTATCGTAACTGTACTTACTATGACAGAAGAAACTACAGAAGAGGCTGCTGGCGCTACTCCTGCTGCTGGTACTGCTCCTGCCGCTGGTGCCGCTCCTGCTACTCCTGCAAAAGAGGAAAAGAAATAATATATTGGGACA
The DNA here is from genome assembly GCA_964542965.1 of uncultured Candidatus Peribacteria bacterium. Lineage (GTDB taxonomy): Bacteria > Patescibacteriota > Gracilibacteria > Absconditabacterales > Absconditicoccaceae > CAJBLF01. Next base: position 25,518 of record CAZIVH010000012.1, read on the forward strand.
TGGGCCATGGTCCTTGTTCCTTGTACCTATTTTAATTTTTTACTAAGGAATAATGCCAAGAATATGTGACTTTACCGGAAGAGGAACCAAATCTGGAAATATGAGATCTCACTCTATGAGAGCTACCAAGAGAACATTCAAAGTTAATCTGATCAACAAGAAAGTAAAGCTCGAAGATGGTTCTCAGATTAAAGTAAAAGTGAGCTCAAAGGTGTACAAGAAACTTAAAGGATTCATCTAATATACGATAGAACGACTAAGCGCTTAAACGTTTTGTCGTTGTCATGGCTAATCATTTCGGTAGAGCAACCCTGCTAAAGCAGGGGTGGTCCCAAGTTCGAGTAATATAGCTAATGCAAGTAATAAAATATAATCATCTACATTATGGTACGCTCAATCATTTCGGTAGAGCAACCCTGCTAAAGCAGGGGTGGTCCCAAGTTCGAGTAA
>CAZIVH010000012.1:26067-26233 GCA_964542965.1 uncultured Candidatus Peribacteria bacterium
TATAGCTAATACAAGTAATAAATATATAATCATCTAGTGTGGGGTAGTAGCTCAGGCGGTAGAGCAATAGCCTTTTAAGCTAGTGGTCCCGGGTTCGAGTCCCGGCTACCCTAGGTGAAATAAACATTGAATTCAGTATCATAACAGATAAAATTATACCTAATGA
>CAZIVH010000013.1:0-22082 GCA_964542965.1 uncultured Candidatus Peribacteria bacterium
AAAAATATGCTACCTGACCTATTGATTTCGTTTATCCCCATCATCACGGGAATCATGCTATTGATGCAAACATTCAATCGATGGATATTGGTCGGAGTCATAATAATTCTTGCACTCACTTCTCAAGGGAATAGCTGTATCAGAAATAAACTAGCATGCAACCATTGCAAACAAGGTGAGCTCGGTTGCCCTGCAAAAAAGCTCTTCAAAAAAACAAAAAAATAGTTGTATACCACAATTAAAACAAGTTTTTTTATCTATTAATCACATACAATGGAAGCTCAAACAGCATCATTAGCTAGTAACATGGCGCCTTTGGCACTTAGTCAATGACAAGTAATCTTGATCTACATCCTCCTTATACGAAGCGCAGTACGAAAGGGAATCGCACTTTGGAAAGCAGGAACAAAAAAGCAGATGACACGGTTTATCGTTATGTTCATCTTAAATACCGTAGGATTGCTTCCTATCGTCTACCTAGCATTTTTCCAGAAGAAAGAGAAAGGAAAAAAATAATCACCAACTATCTGCCCGCTATAGCGGGCAACAAGCCGTCGTGGTGGAACCCTGCTGAAGCAGGGCCTTGCTTTAGCAAGGTTGGTATACACCACGATTGGCTTTAACTACGATATGCCGTCGTGGTGGAATTGGTATACACGTACGTTTCAGGTACGTATGTCGCAAGACTTGGGGGTTCGAGTCCCCCCGACGGCAGACATAATATGCTAGGAATTTTTTATTGCATAGATAATCCATGAAGGATTTTCTTCATCCTTACAAAAATCTAGACGTTCTAGGGCGATATAGCAAAGTCGCTCCCTTACTGGACAAGATACTGAAATGAAAAGAAATCGCCAGCAAGATCATAGGCGAAAGATTCGTACTCCTCAAAAGAGGAACAAAAAACGAACCATTATACATCGAAGATTTCAAAGAAATAGATGAGCATTATCTGAAACTCAGAGCTGATCATCACTTAGACGAAGTCAAAGAACAACTCACACAAAGACAAATCTTGCTACGACAATATTTCGTCCCAAGAAAATTGGTGAATTTTTTTTACGCCTGCAACAATGAATTTTGAAACACCATCGACAGAATCTTCATCGATATCGATAGACAAACAAATTCAGCGGACGACGCGAGAAAAGTAGCCTGTGAATTAATGAGAACAATTTCCTCTGACAAACTATTCACGAAACTTGTTTCCTACAAAACATTGATACTCCGAACAGGAGCGAGTTTCCATATCTATATCCTATTGGATACTCCAGTGGATCATGCTTTTTACGATACATACATGAGTTACGGCAAAGGCAAAGAAGATAGCTTCCCCACCAAACGAGCAAGACAAGTAAGCGAAGTGGCAAGCCTGAATGTTATAGCAGGACATGAAAGAAGGAAATGAGCGATCATCCTAGACACCAGCAACACACCTCCAGGGAAATTAGCAAGATGTCCTTTTTCTTTACACATCAAAGATTTTAGAACAATAGACGGCATCACTATTCCCATAACCGAAAAAGAATTAGCTGATCCTAAGCTCATCAGCAGATTACAAAAGCTCACTCCAGAAAAAATACGAAAAAACATAGAGAGATATACAGAGCGCTTAACATAAAAAGTTTCCCTTGTTTTCGAAAAAAAACTGACTATTACTTAATTGTTAACAAAAACAAATGTCTAACCATCAAAACAACCTGAAAGGAGGTTACCAATGAAAATTTTTGTTTCAACAGCAGGCAGCGGGATAGTGATCCCCCGCGGCATCAAAAAAGATGCAAAAAAGCAGGTACTGCTTGAAATCACAAAAAAACTAGGATGGCATGTCTCAAGCCTGGAAGAGATCAATATCACTCATCCTACCGACACTAAGATCAATGGACTCAGTATCTACAGGGAGATTACATCGTCGGATCCTGAAGCGTTCAAGCAAATGGATCCACAAAAAATCTTCAAAGGACAAATCCATTGGGGAAAAACCTACTTCTTCGGAATTGTAGAGACGAAGAAACCACGGAAAACGTTTGTTTTCCTTGCTGAGATTCCTACTCCACTACCCGTAGGTAAAGAACGCATCCTCTTGGATGAATTACAAACGGTAAAAGTAATTGTTAAACCAGTGTAAAAAAAAATTTCATTATGACATCAGCCAAACATTTAAAAGCCGCTCACTGAATTTCTTTCTATTCGAGCGGCTTTACCTTATATAAAAAGTTTTTTAGAAAGAAAATACCTTATTCTTGAAATCGATTTTTTCTATGAGATGAAGATATTCTTCAAGAGTGAGCGATACCTTGTCAGGCTGGTATTTGGGCAAATCAAAGACAAGTTCCTCTTCAAGCTGCTGATCTGAGAAAATAGAATATACAAGATTTTTTTTATCAAAATAATGAAATCCTAACAAAGCGAAAACAGTAATATCCTTATAATTATTGAGACGCCGTGTATCTGGCAATATAGACATTCCCTGCTGAAATCGATCTCGATCATAAGATACATCTGATGATGCTTGCATCAGATCAGAGAATTTCGCTTTAGCTAAAGCACGATGCTGTTGTTGTGTAGCATCACGATCAAAGTCAGTATAGATATCATCTTCCAGAGTCTCTTTCATTTCCAGATCCGCATAATCATGAGCTGTTTTCTTCAGTGGCTCTATAGCAATCATAAAATCATTTATCTGTTTTCTTATATTTCTGAGAACATATAGATATTCATGGAGAGCAAGCTTAGTGTTATTAGGCATTTGAGAAACAAACACCTTGAAATGAGTAATGCGTCCCTTGAGGTGTTTAGGGATGAAAACATCCTTATGTTCATTAAAATATATTCGAAACAGTTTATCTACGTCTGAAGAATCAAATCCTCAATCATGGAAATTTTTGATCATGCTTTCCTTAACAGACTGAAGTGGTTTCCATAATTTTGTATTCTTGAGATCTGAAGTCAAAAAGAGCTTCATCAACTTTTGTTTACGAGAAAGTTTATCTTTTTCTGCAGACACGCCTGAATCTGAAGAATGTTCAAGTCACATATCCTCGGCATGTTGCTGAGATAAAGAATCTTTTTTCTTCATCGTAAGAAACAAAACATATAAAAATATGAAATGCGATTATATTTATTGAGAAATATTTGTCAAGTACTAGAAAACAATTAAAAAAACCTGGTAATAAGCCAGATTTGATGGTGGACGATAGAGGATTCGAACCTCCGACCTTCTGCACGTCAAGCAGACGCTCTAACCAACTGAGCTAACCGTCCATAAGAGTATATCGGCCCGACCAGGAGTCGAACCTGGGTTACAACCTTCGCAGGGTTGTGTCCTATCCACTGAACGACCGGACCAAAAATCAATGAATAATTAACAATTGCCAATGAATAATGTCGGACCTGTCAATTCACGGAATATGGTAATAAACAATGTCCCATAAAAAAGCAAGTCTTTCATCTATTATCTATCATTAATCATCCATTATAAGTTTTTCTAAGTAGCGACCAAAGCTGAAAAGCTTGTTTTCAGCTCGTTTATTTGCCATCACTTGTATTCAGGTAGGCATCATTTCTCACTGATCTTCAATATTCCCCATAGGGATAGACATAGCCGGCAATCATCACATATTCGCAGGTATAGTATACATATCAGCCAAGTAGACTTTCAAAGGATCATCAGTTCTAGCGCCGACTTTCCATGCGACTTCAGGAACGGTAGGCGTAAGAATAATGTCGTATTTTTCAAATATAGCATTAAATTCCATCTGAAGTTCTTCCCTTGCTTTCTGAGCTTTAAGATAATATCATTCGTAATTGGCTGAGCTCAAAACAAAGGTTCAAAGCAATATCCTTCTCTTTGCTTCTTCACCGAATCACTCAGATCTAATCTGCTCGTAATATTTCTGTATAGTATCGGCACCCATACTGTCAGATTGTAATCAGAACTTTATTCCATCGAATCTTGCAAGATTAGTGCTCACTTCTGCAGGCATCAGCGTATAATACATTGGCACAGAGTATGCAAGCATAGGTAATGATATATCATCCACCGTGATACCGCTTGTACGAAGTTTCTCGACAGTTGCAAGGAAAAGTGCCTTGATCTGAGGATCTAATCATTCTCCCAAAGCTTCTTTGGGCACTCATATTTTAAATTGCTTACATTCTGGACTCTGGATTTTGGATTCTGAATTCACAAATTCATCGGCTCTCGGATCGCTCTGAGAATCCTTTGGATCGAATCCTGCAATAGCCTTCAAAAGTATTTCTGCATCTCCGACTGTTTTGGCAAACACACCTACCTGATCCAAACTCGATGCCATGGATTGTACACCATAACGAGAAACCATACCATAGGTTGGCTTCATTCAGACAATACCGCACCATGCAGCAGGCTGGCGAATACTTCCTCAGGTATCAGTTCCTAATGCTGCTAAACAAGCTCACGAGGCCACCGCTGCAGCAGATCATCCAGAACTTCCTCCAGGACTTCTGTCTTTGCCATAAGGGTTCTTTGTCTTGCCAAAATAGGAAGTCTCCGTAGTTGATCACATAGCAAATTCATCCATATTTGTCTTTCCAATCATCAATCCCCCGTTTTTCTCTAAGTTCAAAAAACACGTAGCGCTATACGGACTTACATAATCTTCAAGTATCTTTGATCAGCATGAAGTAACAAAATCTTGAGTCAAAATAATATCCTTAATTCCAATAGGAGCAGCCCTCAATGGTCTCGAAGCAAACGCGTCGAGATGGGTAGTCACATAGTCTTCATGGAATCTTACGAAAGAAAAATAGTCAGCATTCAATGCCTTTGCCTTCTCTAGATAGTCCTTAACGACATCCTGAGCAACAAGATTCTTGTCGTCGATATATGCTTTGAGCGTAAGATCCATAATAAAAGAAGAATAAATATATGCGAGATGCATAATAAAGTGATATTACTTGTAATGTGCTTCAAATTTCAAGTTTCTGGTTCTAAACTAAAAAACTATTGGAAGTTTTCAAGAAGACTTTTCATATCACGAATATCTTTACTGGAAAGTCAGTCGCTAGATGTTGTAGTAGTTTTTGGTGTCACCGTAGTATTTGGAGTAGTCGTCGTTGTCTTTGGTGTCGTCGTTGTCGTTGAAGGCTTCGCAGAAGTAGTAGTTCATGTCACAGGCACATCAGTTCAAGAATCGACAAGAGAAGGAGTATCTATGGTTGTATCGACAAGATCCACATCATCAAGCAATAATTCTTCATCGGAAACCTCTTCAAGATTTCAAGAATCATCGATCGCAAATCCGGTATCTATCAAGATATCGCCAGTAACGACCTGTGCATCTTCTATCAATGAAAAATTAGTTCACAAGCTAGAATTAGCAAAAGATTTAAGGTCATAAAGCAACGAAGTAGCTCATGAAGGATTGATCAGGCGATAGACAAAAAACGCTACCACCAAAAGGATCGCTACAAATATGAATCTCTTGATGAATTTCATTTTCATCACACAAAAAATAAAGCAGGGAATATATACGGATTTGCTCAAAACTTGCAACATGAATTAGACATGAGAAGCTAGAAAACAAACAGAATTCCAAGCTTCGAAGATTACGCTTTGCTTTTTCAGCCGTAAGCGTCTAGCTAAAATGCTATTGCCTCTCAAGCTGTTTTCAGTAAAACCCAAACATGCTAAAATCGATCGTAAAAAATTCAATCGAAGAGATGAAAAACGACCGCAAAATCATCAGATTAACCTTTGCGACATCATTTTTCCATTCATTGATAGCAAGCCTGCTTATATTGCTCAATATCAACACCCTTTTTGCCAAAAACTACGAAAATGGTCTTTATGTTGGTAAGGTCGCAGAATTCTTCGTCCAAGAGATCAATACCAATCATGTCATAAGCCGAGTTATCGGAATAGCGATAGTCCTCTTCATTGCCTATTCGATTATCTATCCCATAGGACAGTCTGCCATCATTCATTATCTCAATGATAAGAAAAAAAGCATCAGAGAAGCGCTCAAAAAATGAAGGGATGATTTTTTTCCCATGTTTGAGTTCGGAATAATCTCATTGATTCTCTCCCCTACCGTTTATCGGCTGACGGTGCTCAAAATAATGGTTTCCTGAGGATTCCATGGTAGTGGCACGATACTTCTATTGATCATACGATTTGGCATCATGATGATAGTGAACGCATTAAAAGTGTATACAAGATACATCATGACCATAGAAAAAAAATGACTCTATGATGCGCTGATCCAAAGTTGCGACATTACCCTGAAACATATGAAAGAAAGCTTCAGATATGTAAGAATACAAACCATTCTTCTGATTAATTTTTCCCTAAACATCATACTCATTTACGCTATTCCGATTATCCTTATTTACCTCGCTATCCTCTTCAATATCATCCAATACGGAGGGGTAAAATGGACTGTATACGGAATTTTCTTCTTTGGAATCCTTTTTGGCGCATATTCTAGTTCCTTCGTCAGAGCTTTTTTTGCCTATTTCCGACAAGAAATCTACAATACCATAAGCACTAAAGACACAAAATAACCATTATTATATACTATTTTACAAAAAATGGCCTAGATCAAGCATCCAAAAGCCATTTTTTTTATACAAAACAGTATTTCTGACTATAATTAGTACTGTATTACAACATTTCATCGTTTAGTCGTTTTATCGTTTAGTCGGTTAAAAATATGGAATTAGGCATGTGTGAACAACAGATACAGAACGCATACAACAAAAATCCAGCAGCCCTGGAAAATATTTCTCAATTGACCAGCAATGCACGAGGTACGAACAAACTTACTTGTATGCAACTCATGGGAGGTACGACACAAATCAAGAATTTCCTGTTACATAAGAATTATACTCCCCCAGTAAGTACGACAGGACCATGATTCACAACCACACCAAGCGAAAAAGACCAAAAAGAGACACAAGTGATAGCAAGTACAAGCACAGAAACAGGACGGAAAGCAATGGTAGCAGAATACGGGCAATATGCACTCAACGGAGTATTGATTACGATAGGGACACTCATATTGCTTATTATCATCAAAAACATGCTGAGATTCTTCTACGACGTTTTCAATTCGTGAAGGATTATATATCTCAAGGTATTGCTTCCAAGAGGGCAAAGCAAACTAGACCGTGAACAGGAAAAGGAATTAGCAAAAGATATGAAAGAAAAAATATGACGTATGGCGTTGGTATTTCACAATTTTCACAAAATTGGATCATTGAGCATGAAAGAAAGCTTGATGAGAAAAATTTTCGACAAACCGAAAACAACGCTAATTTATCATTACGAAGAATGACAGCTCAACTTCATCATATGAACATATCCAGAATATCAACAAGTGCTAGAGGGAGCTGTCTCAGCACAATTCCCTAATTGTTCGATAGAAAGGACAAGCAAACCAAAATTTTTCAAAAAAAGATATACAGATGTGATACCTATAGAGCCAAAAAGAGACCAACTCTACAACATCAAGACCTTCAAGCAACAGCCTGACGATCCGATGAACAACATCATAGACGCTATCGGAAAGATTTCAAGATACGACACCTTAAGTGTCATCATACCGATCAAGCCATTGGGAGATCGATTCAATAAAAAATCGCAAAAAGCGGTTGATAGACTCTATAAGAATCTTTCACTTCGCGGAACAAGCAATGCACGATGGACATATTTCATCATGCCACGAAAACTCATAGGGTTCCTTATCCAAGGACCAAGCGAAAAACTCTTGAGCAATAGAAAAGAGGAAGAAAATGTAACCATGGTGCGTATGGTCAAAGCGAAAGAAGACTACCTCAATGCCATGGGAGAAGAGTCTGCATTGCCATTCTTCAATTCATGAATGTTGATCACCACAAGTTCAGACGAAAAAGAGAATCTAGAGAAAAACATGGATTTGGTCGTGAGTTCGCTAACAATATACGGAGACGAATACGGAAACGAACTGATCGAACCACAAGGGAAAACAGATGTTTTTGGATGGCTTTTGAAACCGTTCCGGAAAATTGCAGTCAACAATTTCATCACAAGATTCGGATTCAAGAAAAATGTTTTCGGAATAAACGAGCTCACATCGCTATTCCATTTCCCCGACGCAACATACAACCGTTCGCCTATAATATCATGGATGCAATACAAGGTATTACCGGCACCAGAAAATCTACCGATACCAAAAATACCAAACGGATTCGTCATGGGAGGAGTATTGGCGGAAAGTTACAAATGAGGTAAACTCGATATCATTCTCCAGGAATACAGCAAACATCGAGCAACCGGAGAAATAATGCGCAACGAAGAAATTCTTGACCCGATAGAAAAATACTCAGAAAAAGATCTTATCGGAAAAGAGATTATCGAGAAAGATGGGAAAAAATTCGTAAAAATGATAGCACAAAAAAAAGGCCTAGGATATAAGCTCTTCAAGGACGCTATCCTGATAGGGACGAATATCTTCAGAAACACACTCTCACCTGTCTACATGAAAAGGGACGATAGGATGAGGCATCATTATTGCATAGGAAAATCAGGTACATGAAAATCCGTGTTTTTGCAGACGATAGCCAGACAGGATATCCGAAACGGAGACGGAATATGCCTAATAGATCCGCATGGAGATCTAGCGGAAGACATGCTTGCATATATTCCAAAAGAGAGAGCAAAAGACGTAATTTATTTTGATGCAGGCGACGAAGAAAGACCTATGGGATTGAATATGTTTGAAATCAACATCCTAGATGAGGCTGATAGAGTCGTCAATGATGCTACAGAAATATTCATCAAAATGTTCTGACCCGAAATCTTCGGGCCGAGATTGCAAGAATACTTCAAATACTGATCGCTGACATTGCTCGAAGACTTCGAGGACAGACCTACCCTTTTGGATGTCGTCAGACTCTTCACGGACGAATGATATAGGGAATATAAGATAAAAAAAGTAACGAATCCTACTGTAAAGAATCGGCGAGATAGGACATTCAATGCGATGGGAGATAGAGAAAAGCAAGAGATCATCCCATACTTTTCAGCAAAATTCGTATCGTTCAACACCAACAGATTGATCAGGAATATCATCGGACAGACAAAATCAGCATTCAAATTCGATGATGTCATGGACAACAAAAAGATTCTCATCATCAATCTTTCAAAAGGTAAGATTGGCGAGTTGAACGCAAATCTGCTAGGTATGATCATCGTATCAAAGATCTATACCGCAGCGATGGGAAGAGCGAGAATGGCGGAGGCAGACAGAAAAGACTTTTTCCTCTACGTAGATGAATTCCAGAACTTCGTATCAGGAACATTCGCGGATATCTTGTCAGAAGCTAGAAAATATAGACTATCGCTCATAATGGCTCACCAATATATCGCACAGCTCGAACCACCAAAAGGATTAGGTGATGTGGGATGAGGGAAAAACGACGTAAAAGCGGCGGTATTCGGTAACGTGGGTACGATGCAATCATTCAAGGTAGGTGCTCCCGATGCGGAATTCTTGGAAAAAGAATACGCACCAGTGCTTTCTCAGGAAGATATCGTAGGTATCGCAAACTATAAAGCGTATATCAAATTGAATATAGATAATGCGACTACACGTGCATTCAGCATGAATATGATCTACACCAAAGATTATCAAAACAAGAAGATCGTACCTATACTCAAAGAGTATTCAGCGAAAAAATACGGAAGGAAAAGAGAATTTGTGGACGCTGAGATGGAAGCAAGATTGGGTATAACCACTGATGAGACAAAGCTGCCTACACAGACAGAAGCGGAAAGAATAGCAGCGGCAGAAGCAGAGAAAGTAGCAGCGAATCAACCAAAATTGGAAGCGCCGCACATACCAATAACGGAAAAAAGATTAGAAGAAACAACGACCGCAGCAATTACTCCATCTACAAACCAACCTATTACACAGCAGGATCCTACAATACAAACACCTCCTCCAGCTACGCCTGCTGCATAGTTTATCATAGAGAAACAAAATGATAGATACGCCGAATATATGACCACTATGAAAATGACCAAGCAAAAACTTGGAGGATATAACCGATGCGACAAAAAAGGAAGGAATAGATAGTTTATCATCCAACAAAAAAGTGATACTCCATTCTCATCTCGACGGGAAAGAAATAGCATTCAGAAAAAACATAGAAGCGTTTCTAGAACAGGCAATAAACAAAGACCAATTCAATTTAGGGAAAATAACGGACTATCATATTTTCACGGAATGAGTATCATCCGTAGTGGCGAGAATCGCAACAGAAGATGGAAAGGAATTCATTTTCAAATCATGCAACAATGTTATTGCATGATGAGACAACAAAGCGCATATTGAAGCAAAATCATTCGACATACGAAGGAAATATTGAGTAAAAACACCTATAGTTTACCAAGAATCAATCAAAAAATTCAATGGGAAAGAAATACCATATATCATTATGGAATACATCAAACCGACAAGAAAGCTTACAAAAAAAAATGAACAGGGAATAGCATCTGAAATAGGAGAAAACATTGCTAAAATAGCCAAATCAAAAGGTGAATGATTCTGATGGATAAAAAAAATAAATAAAGATATCGCAGTTGGAGAGTACGATACGGTAGAAACATACTACGATGAGCTAGAAACAGAAACAATCAAGAATCTCACAGAAAAAAAGCTTATAGGGCAAAAAGAAAAAATAAAGTTTCATAATGCGATACAAACAATAAAAAATGATTTTAATTCAGGGACAAAGGCAGCGCTGAATCATGGAGACATTCGATTGGACAATATTTTTCTCACCGAACCTATAACTATTTTGGACCCCAACACAAAATTAGATCATCCCGTAATGGATCTGGCTACTACAGTATATTACCTATACATGAGAAGTCCAATATCCCGAGGGGAAAAGGACATATTGAAAAAAAGTATTTGGGAGTGATATGAGAAAATAACGGGCAAGAAAATCGACAAAAATATTTTTAACGCATGTCTATCGATCAAAATCATGCAAAAAATAGGGGTGATATATAGATATCCAGATAGAGAGAAAAGGATAAGAAAAGCATTGGAACTATTAGAGAAGATAGAAATCGAATCTATGAAACCATAGCCTGAATAATTTCTCATTTTTTGCACTTCGGATCAACGAAAACCTTGAGATAATTCTCCGTCCAACCTGATCACCTTCATTCGACTAAAACGTTATGCATGATTCACATATTAAGCTGATGAAACTTCTCTGCGAGCTCGTCAGCTATTTTTTTCAATTCTTTTTCTCTGCGTTTCTTGGTCACGGCATCGACCTGATCAGGCAACGATGAAGCCATAATTTTTTCTCAGGTACGATGATCGGAAAACGGGAATAAATGAATTTTATTTACCATATATTTTTTTACTCACGCTACCGTTTCCTGAAATTCTTTTTCCGTTTCACCAGGAAAACCGACAATAATATCAGCACCGATGGAAACCGGCACTTCTCTTTTCAATGAACGAATTTTTACCAGCACGTTACCTAGCATTTCACTATTATAATTCCTTCTCATACGTTGAAGCACGCCGTCAGAAAAACTTTGGATCGAAAGATGGAAATGCGGCATGATTCTAGGATTTTCGATAACCGTAAAAAAATCATCATCCAGATACTCAGGTCATAGCGACGATAATCTTATCCTTTGGACTGCCGTCTTATCTAAGATATCTTTTAATAGGAATGCAAACTGAGATTCGTTGGGCTTCGTGGAATCACTACATCATCGCGCAGCGATATTCACTCACGTCAATACGACTTCCCTTCCTCAATCTTCCTCAAATTTTTTTATTTCCTCTAATATTTCCTCGATTTTCCTCGTTTGATGAGTTCATCTCTTATGAACCGTCAGACAGAAACTACAGTAATTATCGCAGCCGTTTTGTATGACGATATATTTTTTTGTATAGATATTTTCTTTTGTTTTTGAAGCGTCGAATGCCGAGCTATGCTCAGGATGTTCTCATAACAAAGTAATCGAATTTGAAAAAGGAAGAAGGTCAGGATATATTCCATAGAATTGTTTCTCATGGATGGTTTTCCCTCTTTTGAGTGATCAGCAACCCGTAATATATACGTGAAATCATTCGGATAATTTTTTCTTAGCTAGTTTCACTCGCTTCTGCTTTGCTCTATCCGTAACCTCACAGGTAGTGATTAAGTATGGCTTATCGGCAAAATCATGGCTGCGGAAATAATCGAGCCGTTGATTCAAATAGTATTTGTTGAGTCTACATCAGAAAATAGAATACTCCATACACAAAAAATTTAGCATATAAGGTAGGGGACGGTTTCACAACCGCCCCTTACGAAAGTATATATTAAGCGCCACAGCATTTCTTGTATTTCTTGCCGGAACCACATGGACATGGATCATTAGGTCTTGCTTTACCTCCTGGTTGTGGGACAACAGGCTCGTCAAATACCTGAGGAGTTCATTTCGGTTGATTTTTATCATCCACTTCAAAGATCTCAAACCCATCAGTATTTTCATAGACTACTTGTTGAGGAGCTTGTTGAGGTTGTTGGGTCTGCACTTCTTTCATCTCTGCACCAACCTTTTGTAGCATTTTGAGATATTCAGCCTCACTCTGGGAACCGACTTCTATGACCTGGGGAGCTGACTGCTGAAGCATAGAGAAATCTATGCCGGCGATATAGGCAGTTACATCGAATTTAAGCCTATACAGGAGATTCTGGAATTTATCATATGCTTCGGATTTGTATACAATCAATGGATCAAGCTGTGCATATCACATCAAACCTACTTTATCCCTAAGATATTCCATTTCATCAAGATGTTTCACCCGCAAGGTATCTAGATGATAGAGATAGACATCCTTGAATATCTGATAGAGTTTATTGACGTCCATCATAGCGAACTTTGTCTTGAGCTGTTCTAGCATAAAGAGCGAAAGCTCGACTTGAAGTTTATCAAAAGTCATTTCCTCGAACATTTGGAATTGCTTGTGTTCAAGTTTCAAAGAGAATTCCTTATCCATGACACGAAGGAATTGTGCAGGAGATTGTCCGAGCGTCTGAGCATTGGCTATCTGCTGACGAACGATATCATCCATATTTTCCTCGATTTCAAGTTTAATTGTCTCTACAAGATATTTTCTCAATTCCTCATCGGTTTCGCTTCCAAGGATATCGTCTCTTTTTTTGTAGATCGCCTGCCTCTGCTTATTGATGACACTATCATAATCGAAGAGATGTTTTCTGATGCCAAAATGCCATCCTTCCATCTGTTTCTGGGATCTGACGATAGAGCTAGTGAATTGGCTTTGCGTAAGCTCAAGATTCTCCAAATCTGTCTTACCAAGCAGCATAGCTGCGATTCCTTGGATCCTTTCTCCTCACATCTTGCGCATGATGAGATCGTCAAGTGCGACGAAAAAGACAGAAACTCCAGGGTCACCTTGTCTACCGGCACGTCCTCTGAGCTGATTATCGATTCTCCTGGATTCATGTTTTTCCGTACCGAGGATGAAAAGCCCGTAATGAAAATCTTGTTCAATCGTTTCTTTTGCTTCGCCTTCAGCAGGTTTGAAGAATATCTCTGCAAATGCGTCGGTATTTTCTTTTTTGCTCCTATTGAATCTTATTTTCATCATAATGCCATCCTGGTTCACTCGATCGCTTTCGGCTTGTCTGATTAACTCATCGCTCATACCCAAAACACGTCTAAAACCGTCCATAGTAAGCTCGAATTCCACAGACGAATAGATATCTACGGACGTTCATTTCTTCTCAGTAATAATCTGTTTCTTGATCCGTTTTGCATAATTATCAGCGAGTTTTTCATTGAGTCATTGTTCAAGCTTGATATCTGTTCCTCTACCGGCCATATTGGTGGCGACAACCACACTTTTGAATTTTCCAGCTTGAGAAACGATATGCGCCTCTTGTTCATGGAACTTTGCATTCAAGACATAATGCGTGATAGCATCCTTTTCCAATATTCTGGAAACATATTCCGATGTCGCGATATTCGCAGTACCGATCAGAATAGGCTGTCCTATTTCATGAGCGAACTGGATATGTTGTTTGTCAAATTTCCGTTTGATGGATTCATTGTAATAGACCTTATCATTTCTGTCGACTCTGATCGTAGGTTTGTTGGTAGGGACTTCAAGAACAGACAATTCGTAGATTTTCTCGAATTCCTCTCCTTCCGTCAATGCCGTACCCGTCATACCGCAGAGTTTATTATACTGTTTGAAGAAATTCTGGTACGTAATGGTAGCCAATGTTTTGGATTCTCTTTGGATCCTGACACCTTCCTTCGCTTCGATAGCCTGATGCAATCCTTCGGAAAATCTTCTTCCCGGCATAGTACGACCAGTATGTTCGTCGACGATAAGCACTTCATTATCCTTGACGATATATTCTTTATCTTTTTCATAGACGGCCTGTGCGCGAAGCGCATTCTCGATATGATGAATCTCTTCGTATCATAGATCCTTATAAAGATTTTCGACCTTGAGGATTTGCTCCAATTTTGCAATACCCTTTCCACTAAGCGAAGCCGTCTTGGTCTTTTCATCAATATAATAATCGCCGTCTTCTTCTTGATTCGCTCATGATTTATTATCCGTAAGTAATTCCTGGAGCAATCATTTAGATACTTTTTTCTTTTGGGTGCAAGGAACCAATCCTCTTGCGATCTGTGCATAATAGATATATTTCTCTGTCGCCTCTTCGTTTGGCTGAGAGATGATCAACGGCGTCCTCGCCTCATCGATCAGGATACTATCTATTTCATCCACGATAGCGTAATTGAGCGGTCTTCGGATAAGTGATCTCTCATTCATGGATTTAACAAGATTATCCCTCAGATAATCGAATCCCAATTCCGAATTTTCGACATAGGTGATATCCTTGGAATATTCTTCTCTTCTTTTATTCAAACCAACAGTCTTGGTGACGCATCCGCAAGAGAGTCATAATCGATTGTAAACATGTCCCATCCATTGCGCATCACGAGATGCAAGATAATCGTTAACGGTAACTACATGCACTCACTTGCCGGACAAAGCATTCAAATAGACCGGAGCAACAGCGACGAGCGTTTTTCCTTCTCACGTTTTCATTTCAGCGATAATGCCTTTGTGAAGTATGATGCCTCACATAAGCTGTACATCATAAGGAACCATATTCCACACCAACTTTTCACCTTTCACCTCCACTTCTGATCAGACCATTCTCTTACAGGCCTGTTTTACCGTAGCGAACGCTTCAGGCAAAAGATCATCCAAAGATGCTCACTTAGCGAGCCTGTCCTTGAATTCTTGAGTCTTTGCTTTGATTTGTTCATCAGAAAGCGCATCGAATTCAACAAAGAATTCATTTATCTGTTTAATGATAGGTCGGAGCTTTTTAAGCTGCTTTTGATTATAATCTCCCGCGATCAAATTAATAAGTTTCCCGAACATGTGTTTTTTTCAAAATTGCTAAAATAAGTATCCGCCAAGGCGGATATCCCATCGATAGTAGCAAATTTGAGATATAAAACAATGGGAAAAAAAAATTATTTGATCCAAACAAAAATAAAGTTACTACCTTGCTTTTGAAAACAACGCATAAAAGGGAAACGGACAGAGAACATATTTTAGGGGAAGAAAAACATACAGCTCCAGATACAGTTTACTGTTGAATATATATTCAAAAAGCATATACCGAAGTCATATCTCTTTTTATTTTCTTATCCTTCATTCACCATGGTAGTCAAAAAACCAGTGAAAAAAATGGCTGCAAAAAAACCTGCTGCTAAGAAACCGGCTGCAAAAAAAGGATGCTGCTGCAAATGCAAGAAATAATGTAAATTTTCATTCTACGAGAAAACCGGCGTTGCCGGTTTTTTTAAAAAATTTTTTTATTTTTATCGAAAAGATTTTTTTGCAAAAAAATAAGTACAAGGAAATACCAGGTAATAAGTGCAATTACAACAAGCATACATTACAAAAAAATTTTTTCTTATCATTCATTTTCTCTTGCAATTACTAGTAAATAGCATATATCTGATGTGTTATATCTCTTTTTTATTCTCTTATTATCTACTCACAATGGTTGCAAAGAAAAAACCAGCTGCTAAAAAAGCTGTAAAGAAAGTTGCTAAGAAACCTGCTAAAAAGGTTGCTAAGAAACCTGCTAAAAAAGCTGTAAAGAAAGTTGCTAAGAAGGCAGCTAAGAAACCTGCTAAGAAGGCAGCTAAGAAACCTGCTAAGAAGGCAGCTAAGAAACCTGCTAAAAAGGTTGCTAAGAAAGTTGCTAAGAAAAAAGCTCCTAAAAAAGCTAAAAAGGTTGCTAAGAAAAAAGCTCCTAAAAAAGCTAAAAAGGCAAAAAAACCTGCTGCTAAGAAACCTACTAAGAAATTGGTTGGACGAGCTGCAGTCAAGATCAAGAAATAATTTCTTTTGAGGATAAAAAAATCCGCCTAGGCGGATTTTTTTATTTTTTGCAACAATAAGGATTCTTTATGGATACGTTCTCGAAGATCAGCAACAAACGTTTCGGATAATCATTTCTTTTTGGCAGAACTTTTGACGGAAGCCAAGACATCAGCCCATCTGGAAAGATCCAAAGTAGGAAGTTTTTGGATGCTTTTGTAATCACGTATAGATTTTACAACCATAAATCTTTGAGCAAGGAGATCAATGATTTGATGATCTATCTGATCTATTTTTTTTCTGTACGTTTCCAAAGTCATCGTGGATTCTATATGCTAAATTTTTTTTCGTTGAATTTCTATATTTTTTCCTCTCTGAAGAAGCCATATTACTCTTTTTTCTCTTTTCAATAATTCTGTATGTCACGTATACGCCACAGTGACAGAATAGGTTGTTGTTTCTTGTCATGTGTCCGCAATAGCTAATCCCTGAAAAATCTGTTCAAGCTTTTCTAATGTATGGAATCTTATCTTTTTGAAATTAAGGAATTTGGTAATCGTAGACTGATAATGGAAATATCAGTAGTTGAAAGGGATCAGCGTATCGACCATTGCATCCTTAAAATATCTCAGATCGAACTTAATGATTTTGTTGACGAGGATGTGCGAATAGGAAAGATCGGTGAGATAATGTTTCCGCAAAGGGACTTCTTTAGTCCGATAGGCAAACGGTAAATGAAACTTCCTGGTGTTTTTCTGACTGGCGGTCAGCGTATAGCTTTTCTCCAAATTCTGAAGCAGAGATTGCGCCTTATCTATATCAGCAAAATCACCGAGTATTCAGTATTTACCCACAAGCGAATGAGCAAAACAATAATCATGGACATAAGAAGTGAATAATGGCAGAATATTTTTCTTCTGCATTCCGAATTTTGAACTCTGCATTATATAAAGTTCATAGATAGGAGGAAGAATCAACGCATCAACATTCTGTTTTGTAAGATAGGACATCCCCTGTTCTACAAATTCCAATGATTGATCGAATGTCTTATCGCCATATGGCCGATGAAGATCATCATAATACACAACATACTCATGATCATATTTTGTCAAAAACTTGAAAAGCGTCAATGTTTCCGATCATGAAGAGATTATTCATATTTTCATGATATTTCATTTTTGAGATAAATATATTTTTTCAGCAAAGGAATGAGTTCAGCAACAGTCTGTGAAGCAGAGAGAGAAGAAATGGTAGCTATTTGATCTTTGAGCAAAGATGCGTAGGAGGATAAAGATGAGGAGATCGTACCGGTCATCATCTCAATTTTGTTCAACGACCTCTGAAGATTGAGTTTATATGGTGTAATAGAAAGAATGAAATAATAGACGGATTTTTGTACGAGATTGTTCTGGAAAGTCTCCACGCTCTTAAGAATATTTTTTCTAGCAGTCTGATATTTCTCCAAAAGAGAGAGTTTCTCTGCCTTGATGCCTATCCGATAATCTCTATCTCTTCAACTGTTGATATATGTTTGGATATTCATCAGATCTCTGGCTGTTTGCATAATAAGTTTCTCAAGAGAAGCAACGGTATCGCTGCATCTATAGAAACCTCCAGCTTTCTTGAGTGAAATAACAACTTCCGTCGATCTCACCTGACAGAAAAATCAATCTGACAGACCAGCATTCGCAGTTCAGATAAGCAATAACGCAACTATGACTATCAACAGAATTTTTCTCATGACGTCACTGCAAATAAAAGATTTATGAAGGATGGATGTCGTTGATGAGATTTTTTATACCGAGCCAAAAATACGTATCAGGGACTCTTCACGATTTGATTGCTGAATCAAGCTCTATCAAACCGCCATAAAAACGCTCTATATTTTTTCTATTAGCTTTCAATATAGCTATCTTGGAATATTCATTCTTCACTTGCCAGGGATTCATCTTCAAGAACGAAGCGATATCCTTGCTCTCATGGATTCCGCTTTCATCCAGATCTATCATAAAAAGATAGAATTTCATAGCTCGATACAGCATACCTGCAAACTGATTCCGATCATTTCACGAATCCTGGATCTTTTCAAGGATATGGATCGCCTTTTTCTTATCAGTAAAGAGCGCTTTGAGTAAAGAGAAAGAATCGGTCTCCACTTGTCCAAAAACGATATACTCCACCATTGATTCATCTATGACGTTTTGGTGTTTTATCTTAGCCCAAGTTTTGAGCTTATCGCATTCAAATCGGATACGATAGAGATCAGATCACACCTTGGTGAGAAAATGTTGTATCGTCTCATGTGATATCGTAAATTCGCTGAGCTCGTTCTTGACGAATGTTTCCAAATCGCTGCCCTTGAGCTGATTGAACTCTTTGACAGTCGCATTCTTTTCCAAAAACTTATACAGTCTCAATCTTTTGTCAGGAGTAGAACTAATGAATACCAATAAAGAATCATCTGGGATCTTACCTTCGGCTTTAACGAAAGCATCGATAAATGTCGCTAACTGTTCATTCTTATCCTCTCCTAATTTGGTTGCAGCATCAAGCGGCAAACCGTTGATCAGTATAAGTTTTTTGGTAGTGAACAATCAGCTATGATAGATCGCTTGTTTGATTTGACCGATATCGAGATTATCCAAAGTAAAATGAAAAACACTTTCCAAACCGAATTTTGCGAGAAAATTCTCCTTCCACCTCAGGATTTCTTTGTCCAGAAGATATTTCTCCTGCCCAGTAAATAAATAAACATTCTGCAACATAGCGACAATCGATAATGGTCGTGAAAAAATCGCGTTGTAACGCATAATTATTTTATCGTTTCATCATTCAAATTCAAACGGAAAAATTTCTTTGTATTTTCATTCGAAGTAATTACACTCACTACCGTTTATATAGTATACAAAAGATGCATTTTTTCAGAAAATTAAATAAAGCTCTTGCTAAACCAGCCATCCGACTTATCAAACTCTACCAATACACATTATCTCCCGACAAGGGAGTATTATCATTTCGGCTCAAAGGAAGAGTCTGTGCACATGAGCCGCATTGTAGCAAATACAGTACACAAGTCCTCAAAAGATACGGATTCCGACCAGGGATTTTTTATGCAGGAGACAGGGTCTTGCACTGCACCGCAAGCACACACAAACAGTATGATCCCGCTCACTACAGAGTCGTCTTCTTCTCTTCTGCACCGATAGGCGTACCATTCCTCGAACTTTTGGCAGACGACAAAAGATTCGAAGTCGTAGGCGTTGTAACGCAATGCGACAAACCTGCAGGAAGAGGTATGGAGATGTGTGAGAATATCATCAAGCAATGCACAAGGGCAAATGCAAAATTGAAACATTGCGACGTAGCGACACCGACAAGATTACATCCAGAAAAATCAGAGGAAGGACGCGAATTCGCTCAACGATTGAAAGAAAAAAATCCTGATATGTTAGTAGTTATAGCATATGGGAAAATCATCCCTCAACAGATCTTGGATATCGCAAATATCGCGCCGATCAACGTTCATGGATCGATATTGCCGAAATACCGCGGTGCATCACCTATCCAATCAACATTGTTCAATAACGACAAAGAGACCTGAATCACTATCATGAAAATGGACGCAAGCATGGACACAGGGAATATGATCGACATCCTCAGATTCACGATACCTTTTGAACGGACGACGAAGGAATTGATAGATGAGATGAAAAAGATCGGTCCGAAGTTTTTGAATGATACGTTGCGGAAATTCTGAAAAAAAGTATTGGGAGAAGTGAAGCAGAATGAACATAAAGCGACCTATTGCGGAAAGATAGAGAAAGAATCCTGACTGATCGATCCACGAAACGATAGCATCGAAACAATATACAATAAATACCGCGCATTCTTTCTTCGGCCGAAAATCTATTTCATGATAGAAGGCAAAAGAGTGATCATAGAAAAACTAAAACTCAGTGAGCCATTATACAATAGCAATGACGAAGTGCCATTATTCAAAGACAAAGAATTGCATCCAGCGGTCATCGATATCCAGCTCAAACCGGAAGGGAAAAAGCCGATGAGTCGAAAAGAGTTCTTGAATTGATATATGAAATAATTACACTAGACAATACAGCAGACAATATTTTTTACTATTTATCCATCAAAAATGCTCTTTGATTTTCAGGCATTTATTGAAGAACTCAGGGAAAAACCAGAGAAAAAACAGATCGTTGAAAAATACGAAAGCCTTTTTGGTCCAATCACAGGAGATATCAAGAACCAGCCTCGATATACAGAATATCTTTCAAAATTCGAACCACTACCGTACGAAACCCCTGAAGAACTAAAAAACGACTTTGATCGGGATCTTTTGGAGCAACTAGTCATCTGATCATTCAGTAGCGACTATGAACTCAAAAAAGAGGAAGGAAAAAAAGAAAAAGAATTGTATATAGCGGTAAAAAGCGGAGATCAAAGCGTAGTAAAGACTGTTTCCGAATTACGATCATTCCAAATCCTCAGATTGTACGAAATCTATATCGAAGAACAGATGAATCTGCATGCACTCAAAGCGGAAGATGAAAACGAAAAAAACACTATCGATCAGGAAAGAGAGATGAGACTCAAGAGACGACAGGCAGTGATGCAAACCATCGACAGAGAAGAGCTTGCTGGCAAAGCAAAAGAGGAACAAGCAGGAAAGCTTGATGACCTTATGGGAAAACTCTAATAGCAATATATATTTCTACAAAACTCCGCGCTGCGGAGTTTTTTTTAGAATGAAGAATAAGTACTGAATAAGAATCCAGGAATAGGTTGCGCATACGAAGCATCAAGCGCAACATGCTGATTGTCATAGGATGCCTGGCTACTGACAAAAAAGCTATCGGTAGGTAGGACATACACTGTAGGAGCTTGTTGCGGCTGTGTGACAGAAGCACAGAACAGCTCTTCTGCGGTACTGGTATTTGAAATCAAAAGATACATCTTATAGCCATTTTCTATGAGCCGCGTCTTGTCATAATTATTTTTGAGTTGAGCATCCAAAGGATATAAGGTAGAATCTATTGTTCAGAGATAATTCTCGAATGCTTCCCTGAATGCGGAAAGTCCGTTCTTGAGATTTCATTTCTGGAAGAAAATGCCATTCTCTGAAAGATCATCGCCGGATAAGATAAGGATACCGAAATTTACGTCTCCACCGAATTCCGTATCGAAGGATATCCGATCATTCTTGAAGATCTGAGCGAGATTTTCATAGACGACTCATGATGCAAACATATCTGCTACCGTTCATGGAGTTATATCTCTGAATAACGGAATGATGACAGACTCGCCTCCGCTCAAAACATACGGAGAGGTACATCCGCTATTCTGCCAAAAAGCTTTAGAAAGCATCATTGACGTTCCAGAAACAGATAATGACAAAGAACAACGATCTCCGCAAAGGAAATTGCCGGAAATGACCGCGTCGCCGCTACCGACCACATGATCAAAGCCTACGCCGCGATTGACGATCTGGGCCAATCCAAGCTCTATGCCGGCTTTCGCCAAATAATACGAACTATAATACGAATGTACGACTGCTGACTGCCTCATCATCTGCTGTACGAAATTCATCGACAAAACTCCTAGCAACGACGACGCTAGCAAAACAAAGATCAC
>CAZIVH010000013.1:22182-23969 GCA_964542965.1 uncultured Candidatus Peribacteria bacterium
AATTGTTGGAACGGCACACGCACATGAGTGGCTCGCTGAGTTCAATAATTGACGCTATACGCAGTGAATATCATCCGGAATCATGGGCTATTGAGACACTGGAGATAGTTTCCCGCACAAAGATTGTCCGTATCTATATATTGCTGCTCAGAAGCGTAAGGGATGATCTTGAAAACCACTTCGCTGATGAGCACTTTCTTGGAATTGATGAGTTCTCTGGTCTTGCCTCAGACATCAACGAACAACGAACATCATGATCAAGCGCCGGTAAATGCATATTCTATACCAGGGCTGAGACAATCGCCTGTGGTATACAACTTCACTTGTCCATCCAATCCGCTGAGATAGAGAACAGAAGTAATTCCCTCAGTATTCGCTAACCTTATCCCTTGTCCCTCATCCCCTGTTCCTAAATATTTTTCATAATCGATAGTATTTCTATCAGCGAAATTCTGGACCGTTTGGGATATCTGCAATATTTCTTGAGCCACTTCTTTTTCCTGCTGGACACGGAATACCATGGTGGAGATCCGATTGTACGTCCTCAACAGCAACACGAAAAGGATGCCGAGAATGGCCATGACGATGACTAATTCCAATAATGTCATTCACTTCCTTTTCATATATTAATATTTTCAGATAAAACTCTCCAGGACCACTTCACCGGTTTTTGTCCCTTTCATATATGCGACATGAGATTCAAGTTTCAGTATTTTATTTGGCGGTAATATCTTGTCTCATTCACGAACGACAGCAAAGACGATATATCTCGAAAAAACGGTAGGCTCCTGCCCTTCTACAGGAAGATTGGAGTATCGGAACAAATCCTTATCTGCAATCGATCAGGTAGTATAATACAATCTATTATCATTTCGTAACGATTCAAATCATGTTCATTGTTCAGCTATATGGGTATAGATATATCCTTCAGGCGCAAAAGAGATTTGCAACAGTTGTTTATCTTCGGTTCATGAAGTGAAATACCGCATGCAGACATGTTCAGGATCAATTTCATTCCGATTTCAAGTTTCCAGATCAGCATACATGACACAATCCCGCGGCAATGATTTTTGAATATTGGAATCTCTCATATTGTAGATAAGTTCTATTCATTCCTTTGCCAGGAAGGTGGAAGTCGTACGTGCTTCCGTGATATCAAGAGTTACAAGATTCTGAGTAATGAGACGCAAAACCGCAAGCACACCTACAGCGAAAACAGAGATCGCGATGATCACTTCGATAAAGGTGAATGCTGCCCTCCTTTTCATTAGCAAACGAAAAAATAAAATGTTATTCGCATCTTGTTTCGATTAATTTACAGGTTTCTGACGGAATTTCAAAACAATATTTCTTGCCATTCTCAGGAACGATAAAATCGAAATACAATTTCTCTCATGGATTGTCATTATCTAAGATATCGCATCAGAGCTTATACGGAGCGAACACAAGATTGGCGGTGGTAAAAGCAGTTCATTCAGGCTGAAAACGGAAATCAGTCAGCTGATATCACGTGATAGTCGAGTCAGTGAACGATACCGCATCCAAAAGATAAAAGAATGGCTGTCAGAGAACGACGGTCATCTTTTCATATTTCTGCCCATTGCGGAAACTCGATGTCATATTCTGGCTATAGAGATCATTGTATCGTCCGACGAATTGCTCTTTGATCGTCTGCGCCTTGAGATCGGTGATGCGATTGGATCAGAACCTCATAGTCGCCCCCATCAAGATACCGATGACCAACAAGACGATGACTATCTCTATCAGCGTAAATGCTTTTCTCATAG
>CAZIVH010000014.1:0-23844 GCA_964542965.1 uncultured Candidatus Peribacteria bacterium
CTCCAGTGTTTGTTTCTCCATTCTGGCGAAGCATACTCGATACCTACACGCGGCGCTGTTTGAATATTTCATACAGTGATTCCACTCTCCTCTATCCACAACCCCATCTTCTTATCAGCTTTTTTGCCATTGAACTTTTTCGTTATTCACAGTCTTTTCGTCAACTTCCCCGGTCCGTTCAATTCCTTGTCCCTAATCCCTTGTCCCATATCCTTAAGTCATCTAATCAAAATCGCCGAAGGATGCTTTCCAGGACCTGTAACGATATTGAGCATATAATACATGCCGTAAATCATATACACATACCAACAACCTGGATGATCGAACATCGGTGCATTGCGTTCCGTCTTGCCGTGCCTCGCATGGCATGCTTCATCATCCTGCCCATCATATGCTTCTACTTCAGTAATGATATATTTTTTGTCGCCGATCACGAGAAATTTTCCGAGAAGGTCCTTACAGACGCTCACCGGATCACGATCGAAGAAAGAGGTTCAGAGTATTTTGGTTTTCATAGAAGTATAATAGAAAACAAAAAAAAATTTACAACACTAAAAAAAATTATTATAAGATCAGCTATACTACAACGCCGAATGCTCGCCACGAGATAGGAATTAGAATGGAGATGAAACTGTTGACATGAACGAGTCCGGAATGGGCCCCTGCTTGCAGGGTTGGAGGCGAGACGTAGGTCGTGCATATATGAAGCATTCATCCAGAGTATAGCATCCGGCTTGATCTTTTTGCTTACTTTTTCTATCAAGAGAAAAAGTAAGTCCTAGCGAAGCGTCAAAAAAATAAAATGGTTGTTTTTGAGGGACAAATTTTTATGCTTACACCACTGTTTTTACTTCACGATGGACTATGATCGTAGGAAACCAAGAGAATAGAGAAACACTCAAAAAATACATCGATATGGTGTTTGCGGGAGATTCCAAAGCTCCTCATTTTATCATTGTTTCATGACCGCAACATATAGGGAAATCTACGATAATACACGAGATACTGAAAGAAAAGATGGGAAATTATTTTGTCACGGATGTTCTCCAAATCAAGGATTTTTCCGAACAATTGGAAAAAAAGCATAACCTCAAAATAGAGATAAAACCCACATCAGAAACAACAAAAACATTGATCAAGGAATATAATTACGAAGATCTTTGAGTCAGGGAAATAAATACGCGACTCCAGCAATCCGCTATAGGCAAATACAAGATCGTATTCATAGAAAATATGGAAAGGATGAATTCATCGGCAGCAAACGCGTTTTTGAAAACATGCGAAGAACCGCTTCCCAAAAGGCTTATCATAGCAACCACAGCAAACCATCTGCAGCTTTTGGAGACTATTCTTTCCAGAGCGCTCACCGTCAAATTCAACGAATTGAATAACAAAGAATTAGTGGAACGAATGAATGAAAACAACATGTTCAGTAACGAAGAGCTCAGACAATTGGTGACAAACATGGCTATGGGGAAACCCGGTATTGCACAGCGCATCTATGATCTCACACAAGAAGACGAAACATTGCAAACGCTATTGATCGATCTTATACGCAATCTTTCTACAGGGAAAAATAAGTTCAAGACGCACGATGCATTGAAAAAAATATACAAATATGGGATTCTGGAAGCATTCATCGACGGACGAATCGCCTACTGCATCAATAATGGAATAGAGAAAAAAGGGCAAAGACGGCTCAAGACAAAAAAGCTTATGAAGACAAACATCAACATAGAAAACCTCCTCCTCTACTGATTGTTAGACAATTAATATGTATACGATCTGAACACATATAACACAACCTGTAGGAAACAACGAATTTTCTTACCAAGAAAGAATCGCTCTTTGATCCGAAGCGAAAATTTTCATTACCGATCTCATCCAATGAACGATAGCGGATCTCGAAGAAGGGTCAGAGATAGTTTTTGAAGAAGTAGAAAATAATCAGTTGAAAAGTTGCACCGGACTAAAACATTTCGTGCAAACAACATATAGATGAATACCGACATACATCTTTGACAATCACAATCACGCATTATTTTTTCGATACCGGCACGCAAAACAATTTGAAAATAGGGAAGATACAAAACCATTTATCGTAATTCACATCGATCAACACGCAGACATCAAAGAGAACAAAAATAGTTTCAAAGCAGCATACGCTTTGCCGCAAGAAGCCTTCGGATTCGCCAATTACGCATGCAATGTAGGCAATTTCCTCACCTCTGCAAAAGATGCAGGAATTATAGATGATATTATCCAAATCAGAAGCGAACATGCATTACATACTATGGGAAAATTGGATTTTCAGAAGTACAATTATATCCTCGATATCGATGTAGATTTTTGGGAAGGAAAAACCACTCAAGAGATGGAATCGGATTTTGAAATCATAAGAAAATTAACAGACAACGTCTGCCTTATCACCATAGCGACCTCTCCCTATTTCATGGATCAGCAACAAGCGATCAGTATCATCAAGAACATGCTGATATAAAAAAAGCCCCGGAAATCCGAGGCTAAGATATCAATACTGATAATTTTCAAAACTTTCATGTAAAGGCGGAAGAAATAATTTTTCTTTTTCCAATTCAGCGTAAATTTCAATATTCTGTTTTGAGCGGACAAGTGAAGAAAAAATCCTTTTCGGTGTATAATAACAATCTTTGGGCAGATTTCCAACACCGAACCTCAAGACCAATTTTGCCTTAAGATCCAAAACATCATATCCAATGAATCCCAAATACCCTGATTGAGGCATTATGAGATAGAAATCCGTACGGATAATATCCAGAACTTTTTTAAAATCCTCAGGATCGATACGATATTTAGTAAAAGTACTATCTTTCTGGCGTACCGGACCTCCGGAAATATTGGGGTACGATTCGGTTTCATTCCATCTTACCGTTTTTTTTGCGATAGAACGTAAAAAGGCAAGATTTTGTTTTGCTTGCTGCTGAGCAGCGATTTTGGTTGTTTTGTTTTTCATATATGTAGGTTGTGTTTTGCTTATTTTCTCACTTTCCCATGAGGTGTTCATTCAGTAAACCCAGCTATCGTCTGTACTCAAACAACAGCCTTATCCGTAAGTTCTTGTAGAGTATTCGCACCGACATAGGTCATAGCGGAACGAAGTCCCGTCATGAATTCGTCGACAACATCTCCCACGGATTCCATTCATGGTCTAATATATATTTTGGAGCTTGATATTCATTCACGGAACATTTGCTTTTGTGCCAATTGGAATTTAGAGACATTCTGATTTCTTCCTACGACAGCTTTCCTGGATGCCATACCATAATTCTCTTTGTACATCAAACCGTCTTGATCGTATTTGATATCACCCACTGATTCCAAAACACCTGCAAACATGGTTCACCACATAACATGATTTGCGCCAGCAGCCAATGCGAGGATCATATCTCTCGGAGACTTGATACCGCCGTCAGCCCAAACAAATCATCAAAGTTTTTTAGCTTCTTGAGCACACTTATAGACAGCAGTGAATTGCGGTCTGCCTACTCAGGTCTTCATTCTCGTCGTACACATCGCACCAGGTCAAATACCTACTTTGACACCATTCGCTCCAGCTTCAAGCAATGCTCTCGTAGCTTCGGCAGTGATGACATTGCCAGCGATCACCGTAGCTTCATTACCGAATTGTTGTCTGAACTTTTTCACCGTATCTATCATAGATTTTTGATATCCATGCGCAGTATCGATGACAAAGATCCTGATACCGAGTTCATACAAAGGTCCGACCTTTTCATCAAAAGAATTGACTCACACCGCAACAGCGACGTCAAGCCTGCCTTGAGCATCCAACGTAGGTTTATATAATCCTCATCTGACAGCATTTTTTTTGGTAAGGATTCATTTCAACATTCATTGATCGTCTACGATCGGCAAAGATGAGATTCCTTTTTCATCCATAAGATTGAATGCCTCCTCATGAGAGATCCCTATTTTTCCGGTAATCAACTGTCCTCTACGGATATCTCCCAAGAGACTGAATTGATCCAAGCCTTCCAAATCCTGAGGTTTGAAGATAGATATTGCTTTCCCTTGATTGTCAATCATGATGACGCAATTGTGCGCTCTCTTGTGAATGATACCCAACGCATCTCTGATAGTATTGGCAGCAGTGACGGTAATAGGCGTATCATAATGGATGTCAGCGGATTTGATGAACGTGATGATTCTCTTCAATGTTTCCAAATCCATATCCTGAGGAAGAACTGCTAATCCTCCATAACGTGCCAATGTCTCCGCAAGCCTTTTTCCTGAGACAGCATTCATATTGGAAGTAACTATAGGGATATGTGTTCCAAACGAAACGGTAGGTGTGACATCCATTTCCAATCTGGATTTTCCATCGAAATAATTTTGGAACAAAAACACATCTTCATAGGTAAGCTCTTCATGCTCATACAATGGATTATTGAATTTCATAAGGAATCTTCCTAACAAAAATAAATATTTCTGAAACCATACTATCATTTTTCCTCGATTTTACAATATATATTACTATCAAAAAACCATTTGACATATTATAGACAAAAAAATATAGTACAAAGAATATTTTACCTTTTACTCTCCGTAAAATGAATGAAGAAAAATACATCCGTCCAACCTGGGACGAATACTTTATGGAAGTAGCGAGAACAGTAGCAAAGAGAGCAACCTGTGACAGAGGCAGAAGCGGGTGTGTAATAGCAAAAAACAAACAGATTGTCTGTACATGATATGTAGGTTCACCTCCAGGATTACCGCATTGCGATGAGATCGGCCATCAATTCAAACAGACCACTCACGAAGATGGTAAAGTAACCAATCATTGTGTCAGGACCGTGCATGCAGAACAGAACGCTATCTGTCAGGCTGCAAAAATCGGAGTCTCTGTAGACGGTGCAACCTTGTATTGTAAAATGACACCATGCAGAACCTGTGCCATGCTGATCATCAGTTCAGGAATCAAAAAAGTTGTCTGTGAAAAAAAATATCACGCTGGTGCGGAATCAGAAGCAATGTTCAAAGAAGCAGGCATACAATTAGAATACTTCGACGACAGTATCGAACAATACGAAAAGCAATAATACAACATACAAAAAAAGACGGATTAATGCTATCTATTCCGTCTTTTTTTTATCATTACGTAGTTGATCACTCAGGAGGAATCTCTTCGTTTTCTTTTTCTTGGTTCATCTTGGCTCTCACAGCAAAAACGATGACAAGAATAACGAAAACACCAACAAGTATTCCAAGGATGATAAGGATGATTTTCCGTCGCTTGGTTGATCATCCCGCATTGGCTGCTGCTATGGAAGTATCAACCGGTTTGATTTCATTATCAGGACAAGCATCACTCGCTATGGAATAAAATGCAAGGATTTTGCACATATTTGGCATGATGATAGTCTGCATATCAAGAGGGTCTACTTGATTATTTTGCACTTCAGCTCACTCAGCGGCAAGATTCTTTTTGATGAGATTGATGATATCTTGCAATACATCCTTCCTCTTGTCTTGTTGCGTAGCATTCGCTTCAGTCGTATCAGAGACGACGGATTCGAATTCCTTGAAGAGTCACTCGACATCGACCGCGAGGTTTGAAGGTAAAATAGAAAGTATTTCCGCCTTCGCTAATTGATATTCATTGCCACCTCATGCAGCTGCAACCGACTTATCCGTAAGTTGGGTAAAGATATTCTCAAGTTGGATTTTCTGTTCATCAGTAAGCTTGATATCATGGGTTTCATAATAATCCTTGACAGAAACAACATTGGATTTGGTATCTATCTGATCGATCAATCAATCCCTCAAGCCGACCATAAGCGTTCTGAAATCAGCCATTTCACCTGTTGTAGAACCGATATCTTGCAACGAATTGATGAACGTATTTATGGACTGATAGACAAGCGTCATCTCTGGATCAAGATTAGCCTCGAAATCCAAGAACGAAACGGTGAAGTCCTTGGAAACGGAAGTCGTATCAGGTTTGGTGTAGTATATTCTTCCTACGACAGATTCATATTTCGGTTCATAGGTCTTGAGGTAGAGATCATTGCACAAGAAATCCTTATCATTCTCTTTGACGGCGTCATTATCGCTATCAAAGGCTATATCAGTATCCACATAACACGTACCTTTGGAATTATCGTACTTGATATACATCAGGATAGCATTGTTGAGATTCTTGCCGACAAAGAAATCTATATTGCCGTTGGTGATAGAAACAGCAGGTATGGAAAGGATATGGAAATCTCCTGCGTTAGCCGTACCTGTAGTCATAGTGAGCGTCCGTTTTTTGCTCGCAGCATTGGCGAAATTATCTGTAACGTCCATAGAGATGAAATACTTCTGATATGCAGGATACGTAAAGACAAATGCATCTCCCGTCGTAACGACATATCATGAATCTTTCTTGCAGTCAGTCATACTGAAACAAATATTCTTGTTGACAATGCTGCCTAAACTTACATCTCTGAAAATCGCCATCTTATCGAACGTATCAGACAAGAGCATAGGTTTGAGACCGTTCTTTACAACAATAGTGCCTCACACGCCGACACCTTTGTATCCTCTGTATAATACCGCAGCTCTTGGCCTGTATCAGAATTCATTCGGTTCGGTATATACATGAGTGACACGATCTGATTTTGTCGTAAGATCCCAAGTCCCATCCCCATCAAAATCATATTGAAGAGTCCTTTCTGCGACGAAATCAGGCCTATCTGAAATGATTTTTGAGACAACATCGAACGTGACCTCATCCCCGATTTCCGCACTAGCGACATCGGATTTCAAAGTGACCAAAGGGATATCTGGTCTGCTGACATCAGGAGGGAAAAACACCAACGGTCCGTTTCCTATGATATCTGTATTATCTTGAGTTCCTTCATCATTATCATACATACTGACAGCGAACATAAATTCTCCAGGCACTCTAGGAAGCGAGAAAAACGCATAATTGATATTCCCTGGAGTGATCTTTGTCTCCAATGGCCTGCTTGGATCGTCCTTGTAATAATAATATCGCTTGTAGTAAGAGATGAATCCATCAGAATCGACAGGATTGATAGCTTGCACCTTTACGATAAGCGGATCGAACGTATCATTAAAGATATCTTTGGTATTGTTTTCATTGAATCCGACCCCGATCTCATTTCCATATTGAGGAAAGAACAATACAAGATTATCGAGCTTTGGCAAAGCATTCACTACCTTGAAATAGATCCTGACTTTGTGGCTCTTGGAGATACTAGTATCTTCTGCAGTAAGATCGATATAGGAACATCCCAGATCAGCAAATTTATATTTGAAATTATTTTGTTTATATATTTCGCTATTTTGAGGCTGAAAGAAGAACTGAAGAGCGTTTTTCTCTCATTTTGTATTCACAGAAAGCGAAGGATCTACGGTGAAATCAGCATATCTGTCTATCCTATATGCAGAGATCATACCGCTTCCTCATTCAGCGTCAGGACATTCGTCGCTTTGTGTCTGAATATTATTGAATTTGTCCAATATAGTGAATCATGCTACAGGATACGTCTTTTCTCAGACAAACACGTTTTTGCTCACTTCGTTTTCCATGCCATCGCCTCCACTGACTTTCAGAACAACCTTGTACACGCCTGCTTTGACATAGGTATGGGATATCTTATCGGTCTGAATGGTTCTCGTGTCCTTATCAGCAAAATCCCATTGATAATTGACGATAGGCTGATTTGATTTGACAACGAAATTCATAGGATTGCCCCATGGCGTAGCGATAGGTACAGCAAATATCTCAGGTCTAAGCGTAGAAACGACTTCTATCTCTTTTTCCATCTCAGCTATCTTGCCGTAATCATCTCTCACGGTAAGCTTGATAGTGTGCTTCCCTACAGCATTGAATTGGACTCTGACTTTTTCGTTATTGTTTTCCGAATTGACGATTTTTGTAGTCGCAGCATCGGAGAACGATCGTTCATAGGTAAGATTATCATACCCATTAGTCTTGTCCAGATCGGAACTTACCGAAGCATCAAGAATGAATTCAGATGGATATTTCCAAGTGTTTCCTGGAGTGATGGTAAATTGAGGAATAGGATCGGTCGATTCCGCATAGACGGAAAGCGAATCAGAATTTGTCTGTCAAAGTTCATCTTCTACAGTCAATTTGACGGTATATACTCAAGGTTTTTTGAATTGTTGTTTGAGCGATTTGCCTTGGAATGTTTCCAATCTATCTCCATTTTCATCGAAAATCTCTCGAGTATAAAGCTTTAATTTGGAAACGATGGAATAGGAAGGAGTGGAATCGAATGCAAACGTCATAGAGGTATTTCATTGTTCAGGATTCTGTTTGACAATAGCAACCGGATCAGAGACTATGATATAAAATGTTTCAGTTATCTTGTTGGATTCGTTATCCGTAGTAGAAAGATCAAGCCTATATTCGCCCTGTCCAGGAAAAACCACTCTCATCACGCCGGGTTTGCCATCACCATCTTTGGTATAAGAGAAACCATCCTTGGAACTTATGGATCGATTATGGGTGATGATTTGTCTTCATCACATAGGCAAGGTAGCAGAACCATCAAAGATAATTCCTCTCTCAGCTTCTTGGACGCCTATTTTTATCTTGGTGTTCTTCATCAATTTCTGTCCGTTGGCATATGCTACGATATTAGCGGTTTTTGGAGTGACATCGATAGAGATGTTTTTTTCTCCATCGAAGATGCCGTTGCTCGCCTTATTTGAGCTTCTGACAGTAAGATGCACTTGATAATTTCATGCTTCAGAGAATGTGGTACTAACGACAGGTCATACGCCGATAGTGGTATCGTTTCCGTTGGTATCTCTATAATACCGATAGAAATTTTTGCTCGGAATGGTGTCATTGGATGGATCGACACTCGCTCTTGCATCAAAAGTCACCGTCAACGGAGCAGGTCCTCATTGAGGAGAGACTTTGGCGTTAGCGACAACGGTATATTTCGAGTTGACCTTTTTTACGATATCGCCGAAAGGTTTGTAACAATTGGTCATAAAGGAAGCAAGCTTACTCTGATAATCTATGCTGGTATAGTTCGCCAATCATTGCGTGATATCCAAACATTGCTGATAGGTGACCTTGAAAGCATAATCCTGAGGGAATTTAGGGAACACTATCTGAAAGCTTGCATTGAGTTCGGAAAACTTAGTTTGAGGGATCTGGCTTCCTATCTTGCTTGCTGCATCTATTTCGACAAAGATTCAGAGGATCTTATTATAATCCGCCTGGATTTCGTAATTAGCCATATAGTCGTTAGGGATGCTCGCACTGATCTTGCTGATGAAGAAAACAGCTCCGAGAGCGAAAATCATCAACACGAATTTTGATATAGTTCTAGAGAGCAATGATCTCATGAAAATAGGTAAGTGCTAAATGCAATTGAACGGAACAAATTCGGAAAACAAAGCCAAAAAATGGCATACTCGTCACTTATAGTTATTTTCACCGCATTTGCAAAAAAAAATGCAGACGAAATAGGGTTTGAAAAGAGAGAAGAAATACGTACATTAGGACCACTTTTATCCTTTAGCCAAAGGATCATGAAAAAATTGATTGTTATACCTATTTTATCACTTGTTATGTTATGAGTCATGGGATGCGCTGTAGAAAAAACCGTCGAGAAAGGAAATACGGTAACCGTAGATTATGTAGGGAAACTCCAAGATGGAACCGTATTTGATACGAGTATAGAGAGTGTCGCTAAAGAAAGCGGCAAATATTCATCCGGAAGGAATTACGACGAAGGATTGACCTTCACTGCATGAGCCGGACAGATGATCGCAGGATTTGACCAAGGCGTCATCGGAATGAAAATAGGAGAAACCAAAACCGTGACCATAGAGCCAAAAGATGCGTACGGAGAACGGGATGAGAAAAAACTCATCACTATGCCGAAAAAAGATATTCCTGACGCAGACCAATACCAAGTAGGCATGCAAGTGATGTCATCATACGGACAAGTATTCAAAGTCTATGAAGTCAAACAAGACGAAATAGTTTTCGATGCCAATCATGAATTGGCAGGCAAGACGTTGGTATTTGATATCACGATCAAAAGCGTAAAATAAGCGATATACAAAACAAAAAACAAAAAAAATATAGAATATTCTATTTAATTTTTCCGTATCATAAAAATGATTTCCAGAAATAAACCGGAAAACTTCACTCCGAAATTTGAGGTGGTAAGCTGTTTTGTGGAATACAACGATGAAATATTGCTCCTGCTCAGACAAGATCATAAGCCAGAAGGGAATACCTATGGCGTACCGGCAGGGAAAATCGATCAATGAGAGACGGGTGCAATAGCGATGAAAAGGGAAGGAGAAGAAGAGACTAAGATAGATCTCAGTGACGCAGAATATTTCGATAAACTCTTCGTGACCTATCCCGACTATCAATTCATCTATCATATGTATTCCAAAAGATTCGCCGAAAGACCAGAAGTGATAATAAACCCAAAAGAGCACAAAGACTATACGCGAAAAACACCGACAGAAGCATTGAAAATGGATTTGATCAGAGATCTTGATGAATGCATCAAACTCTTTTACGATGTCAAATAAAAAGCTAACATAGTACAAACCAAAACAAAAAAAATCTATGAACATCTTTTTCAAAAAGATCCAAAAATCTTTTGATTTGTTGGATCAAAAAAAAGCAAAACAATCATCGTTTATGAAGGCATTGGAATATATGCTGAAAATAGCCGATGAAAGCGAGTATGAAGTGGAAGAATGTACTATCACCACTGATCAAAATGGTGATATCGTGATAGCATTGAGAACTAAACGCGCTCTACTCACCATCACTGCAAATGATAATGGTATCTCCTACATGGGAGGAGGACCAAAAAAAGAGGATAGAATTCATCTAATAAATACGAGAAGCTATTCAATAAGCAGTGAAGTGTTTGAGTGGATACAAAGAAATCGTAAACAATAACAACAAAAAAAACACCTATGAACGAGCCAATTATCCCCAAAGAAAGAGTTTTTAAAGAACTTACTTTGAAACTCATGGAATCATCCACACCGATTTTTTTGGATGGAGAGCTTAGAGAAGTACGAATGCAGACATTCACCGATGAGCAAGAAAGAGCTGAATATATGGATTTCACGCTTATCTACGATCCTACTTGCGAAACAAACAATCATTATGAGATACGCGTATTGGAAGCGAATACCGAAGATATACGCGTCAAGAACTTCCTGTTCTATACGATTCATAATTCATATTATGGTATATTACATGGAACAACCACAAAAAGAACAAAATGGTATATCTTTATCGTCAAAATATGACGTGCAGGCCGGTTTTCCCGGCCTCTTTTTTTTATTTTAGAAAAAAGACGATTAATAATCGTCCCTATAGTATATTCACAATAGTATATTCCAACAATTCCATCATTATTCATTATTCATTATTCATTTTTCATTATATTCAAGTATTCAAGCCAGCCCTATCATCGCGGCATTATCAGTCGAATATACTTTCTTCGTCGGCCTGAGAAATATTCAATTCTCAATTTTCAATTTTCAATATTCATTCAGATATTCTCGCAATCTATCGTTACACGAAACTCCGCCTGCTAATCACAAAGTTTTTGCACCAAAAAAGATTCACGCACGAACTAACTTCTTGACCATCACTTCGACAACAGCTTCTTGAAATTCATAGGCAATATCACAGATAAGTTCCTCTGGAATTACTAATTTTCCATTGTCCAATCTTTCAATCTTTCCATCTTCCTCCAATTTTTTCAAAAGAATAGATACCTGAGACTTCATTCACGAAAAGCTGAATTCAAAGGTATCCTTGGAAAGGAAGATTCTTTTAAATTCAACGTCGGGATTATTCTTTCATTTTAACGCTTTTTCAGAAATCCATTGTCCTCAGGGATATGGGCCGCCGAGCATCCTCGCGACCTTATCGAAACACTCCCCCGCTGCATCATCCAAGGTATATCATACTTTTGCTATATGGTATCATCAAAACTGTCTTCGTTCCAATCATTCTCAATTCTCAATTTTCAATTCTCAATTATTTACGATGTAGATATCATTATGTCCACCGCTCGCAGTAAGCACTACCATAGGGAATTGAAGATCAGAAATATTTCTTTCCAGTAGCAAGGAAAATAAGTGTCCATACACATGATTCACCTGCACCAACGGTTTGGTGAAATAGCTGGAAAGCAAAGACGCTACAGCCTTGCCGACCACCAAAGAGCCAGGAAGTCAGGGATGTGTAGTCACACTGATGAAATCAACATCTTTAAGGGTATCCAATCATATGTTTTTGAGCACTTCGATGATCTTGTCAGAATGAAGCCTAGAAGCTATTTCTGGCACAACTCCTCCATACTGCTGATGATCCTGGATCTGTGAATACGCCAAAAGCGAATCTACCGAAAAAACATCGTCCTCAAAATGGACAATACCCACAGAAGTGTCGTCACAACTAGTCTCTATAGCTAACGTCTTTATCATAAAAAACAAAAAAAACAGTATAAAATATTGGGAGCTTCAGGCTTTGAGCTTTAGGCTTCAAACTAATGTAAAAATTTGCTTTTTTTAGAGTTTTGGAGTATAATTATACTATAGCAATATCATTTATAATGTAAAGAAAAATATGAAAAGCATCAAAGGGGAAAAAGTGACTTCATCAAAAGAGTATGATTATCTGAATAGCAAGATCAGAAGTGGATGATCTACATATTCGCAAATACAGGAAAAAAGAGAGGAAATCAAAAAAAACATAGAGAACACTATCCCAGAAGAGCAAACAGAGAATATAAAAAAATTCAAAAAAGTGCTGTTCAGAGCACTCAAAGATGGATTAGATAATAGTATTATCTCAAACAAATATTTATTTGAATTGATGAAAGACGTCATCAAAAAAAAACAGCTCTACGATGGGCTCTACAAAGTAGATGTCGTCAAAAAGACCAAAGATGGAATCATATGCAAAATATATTCAGGGAATTATCAAACAGATATAGAGATAAGTAATGCGCAAATCATGGCAAAAAAACCAAAGGAAGATAGGATAGAGGAATTATTCACCATAACAAAAAAATTCAAAAATGAAAAAGGAGAAGTAATATCCAAAAAAAGGCAGGGAAAACCGGAAGATTTTCTTGAAGAAATCCAATACAAGGATAGCGTCATCATCGACATACAGAAAGGACATATAAGAAAAGTAGATCCAGACAATATCATAGACGAAATCAAAACGTACATCAAAAAAGACGATAACGAAAAGATAAAAGCAAAGAAAATCCATACAGCGATGAAATTCTTGAACGATTCAAGAGATAGGATGTCTTCGGAATATATCTCAGAATTTTTCAAATGAGTGAGAGAAAAACAGAGGAAACGACAAGGAAAGGGAAAAGAAGAAATTAGCAAAGAACAGTTTGCAGAAGTGCTCAAGAGATTCATCAACAAAGAGAAAGCGTACGTTCACAAAGGAAATGATATAGACAAATCGGCATTGCAATTTTTGCTCAAGAAACTAGGAGTCAAAGACGACAAGATATTCCACGAAATAGCGCATAGCGAAGTGGATACTATCAACGATGGACTCTTTTTTGATGTAGGAGGGACCATCAATGGAATAAAAAGTATGGACAAGGTGGTAGGAATGAAAAAATGAGGCATACCGATGAAAAAAACCAAAACCATCATAAGTGAACATAGTGATGGATCCGACAAGGCATTATTGAACAATAGACCTTGTTCTACGACGCAAATGATCTTCACGATAGCAAATCAGTTATGAATGATAAGCAAAGAAGAATTACCGCAAATGGAAAGATTCATGTATTTCGTCAATGCTGTAGATAGCATGGATTATCAGATCAGCAGTATCGATTATCCAAACAACTATCAAACGCTTTTCTGATTATACCGCAAAATGGATATCAAAGATATCTATAATTATTTCAAGGATCCTTCGCATAATGGATTCGAGAGACTATCACCAGAATATATGGACCATATAGTGCTCAAGAACGATAACGGAACAACATCAACGCTCAAAGAATTTTCAAGAGGGCATCATGAAAGGATAGACAAAAATATAGAAAACTTCAAAAAACTCCAACAAGAGAAGAAAGAATTCACGTTTAAAAGTCAAAAATATATCGTAGATCTGAAAGGAGAGATAGAAGATGGAGCACAGACAGCGTGATATTACGGATACGGATATTTCACGATAGGACAGGAAAGAGGGAATATCTACATGTACAATCCCAAGAAACTACCATTCATGATCGAAGGATATCCTACCGACGGACATTTCCTTATCATAAATAATCCAGCAAAAGAGCATATCGAGCCCATCTTAGAAAGATTTATATGTGACGATGGAATCAAACAAGAAATACTAGAAAAGATAGAGGAAAGATACCGCAAAAAAAACGCTCATAAGATAGTAGAGGAAAGAAAAGAAAATTTACTGAAACCTATAAACGAAAAAGACCTGAAAGTAGGCAAAACATATACGGCGGTTATCAACAATGTCACCAATAAGATAATCTACGTCTATCTGGATAATGAAGGAAAGATAAGAGGATTGATAAAATTTGAAAACAAAGAGGATGCAAAAAAATTCAACAGATGAGATCTGATTCATCTACGCATCCAAGAAATCAAGACCGGAGAAGAGCATCCTTTCATCATCGGAGCACATATACCTACGAAATAGGAGAAGAAGAAAGATCATCAGCACCAGTCAATCATTTGGCTATCTTTTTGATGACAGGAAGAGAAATATATACAATGATAAGGTTGAGTACAATAGCTACGATAAAGAACCATAGCATCGTTATCGTTCGAAAATAAGTAATGGCATACCCTACTCCCGACAAGAGCAAGAGCAATGCCGACAGCTTCCGCGTGATTTTCCATGAAACAATAGGTTGAACATGTTTTTTATGACCAACTCGAATAGCACCAAGCATAAAGATCAATTCTATAGAAAGCTGGGTGATAGCTCCGCCGAACAATCAATAGGTAGGAATCATCCGTATTCATAAAGGAATACCGACCAAGACTCAGACCAGGTTAATAGGAAGCAATACATTCTGTTTTTCTACAGCAACGAAAAGATAATTATATACTTGTTTGATGAAGCTCCGCAAAAGGACTATTCACAAAAAAGGAAGCACCTGATTTGATCATCGATCAGCAAGCGATACAAAGCTTCAAAGAAACGCTTTACCGGAAACGACAAGAACGATCTGATCAGCGAAAAGCCGGAAATTGACGGCAATGATTCATCAGATAAAAAACATGAGCAAAAGAAGATTGCCGATGCTTTTGCGTTTTTCAAGCAAGGAATAATTTGATATCTTATGGAGCAACGAATTACCCAACGCTGAAGGGATAATCAACAATATCTCTATCAACGAAAGGGACAAAGCCCACATTCACGAATAATCATGCCCTCATGACGTAGGGAAAAACCATCAAAGGAACAACAATACAATCAACGTATGGAAGCTGCTAAGATAATACGATACGCCATATTGTCGATTACGTTTGATGATATCTTTGGTGAATTTTCGATCGAACTGTATCTTCAAAGGAAGCAATCTGTTGGCGCTGATATGGATTTGAACATTCTGTCCTATAGAACTCGCAACGACTGAAAACATAATACAACAAAAAGCGATGAGAGAAACGGTTGTCCCATCAAACGTCATATCCTTGAAGATAAAGAACACGACAGGAATCAAGATAGCGATCTGCGAAAGTCTAGCGACGATCAAAGATCGACTCAATTGATCCATTCTCCGGAATATTTGGAGTGGAAGCTGCTGGATTCACGCGTACATGAAACTAGCGGAAAAAATCATACCAAACGGCAATCATCGGACAAGATACGGGTTAGATGTATAGGCAGGAAGCAAGTACGCCACGACAATGGCGACGATATATACCACAGACATGATAATCAATCTCGTACCCACGAATTTTCCGTATTCGGATTTCAATTCCTTATGTTCAGGATCTGTATTTTGATCCTTGATAGCTCATAAACGTTTAACAGCTAAGACATACAATCCCAGATCAGCCAAAGCCGTCCAGATAGCGAAATACTTCAATATCGTTGAATAATCTCCATATCTCAATGGCCCGAGATACGGCGTCATGATCTTGATCGTCAAAAATCAAAATAAAGCGCTGATGATTCTTCCCATCAGCTGCCATGCCGCGTCTTTTATTACTAATCTATGTGATGAAGTCATATACTAAAAACCAATAATAAATTGTAATGTACTTCGTGTAATAAACTCGCTATTGCTCGTGTAATGAGTTCACGTCGTTCACGTAATTACAATTAATTACGCCGAAGGCAATTACGGGCAAAGCCCAAATTTCATCCGTAGGATAGTTTTATAATTTCATTTTCCTAGAGAATCTTTCAAGTGCCGTTTGATTATAATTGCCGAGCATAGGTAAATATGCGTCTAATTCATTGATGAAAGCCCTGATGTGCTCGATAGAATCATCTAACGTGTGGATCATATGTCATTTTTGGGTAAGTAAGACTATATTTTTGACTTCCTGGGTCTTGGAATGAATCTCCAGTACATAGCCAACGAAAGTATTCCAAGGATATACTTTATTTCCTATGACCAGCTGATTTTTTTGGATGGTCATTTTCACTACCTGGCTGTTGATGGTAGAATAATAGAAATATCATCACAAAAGGAAAAAAATCAAGACACCGCCGACAATATTGCTATTGAGAATAGAAAGCAAAAAAACGCTAGCTACCACGACAGCAAACACCAGATATCGAGTTTTTCCCCTTGAAAATTTCTCTCCATTATAGACGAGAACGCTCATCAAGATAGAATAAAGGATAAAATTGCATAGAGTGTAATGGCTTTGAATGGATATTCAAGCGGAAAATATACCACAAAACGTCATTCCGGTGCCAGGCATTCCAGCCGGAATCCAAGCTATTCCATCAAAATAGACTCTATATGTTTCCGCGACAATTCCTCCAACCTTTTCTTTTTCAACGATTCCGGAAGGACAAAAGATATATCTGACTTTTTTTTGATCATTTTTTCGATCGCGCCCAAGGTCTTCCTGCTGAACGGCGCAAACAATTCCAAAAACGCGACTAATTTTTCGAAATTTATTTTCAATTCTCAATTTTTAATTGTCAATTGAATAAGGCAGCTCTTCACTTTCGGAGCGGGTTTGAAACACTTGGCAGGTACTCATTTCACGTACGTGACATCATAGGCATAATTGAGTAATCGCCATAAATATGATTTTTTCTTCGCATCGCTTCTCAGCTTCTGCCCTACTTCATCCTGCACCATGAATATTCCCCCGGCAAAATCCTGTTGTCAGTATCAGAAGAATTTCCTGAGAATAGGAGACGTGATGTAATAAGGAAGATTACCGACAATCAACGTCTGTGAAGAATGTATGTCTTTGTCAGAAAGCAGTTTATCCACATCCACTTCCAAAACATCACCTAGAATAAATTCTCAATTTTCAATTTTCAACTGTCAATTATCATAGAATGTAGGATCCTTATCGATGATGAAGAAATTCGGCGAAATGGTTTGAATAAGCTTAGTTATCGATCACTTTCCAGGTCCTATCTCAATCAATGCTTCACATCACCATTCATGATACAACGAGAGAACCTTGTCAGC
Organism: uncultured Candidatus Peribacteria bacterium; assembly: GCA_964542965.1. GTDB lineage: Bacteria > Patescibacteriota > Gracilibacteria > Absconditabacterales > Absconditicoccaceae > CAJBLF01. Next base: position 17,736 of record CAZIVH010000014.1, read on the forward strand.
GATATAGCTCCTGACTTTGGCATCGATGAGAAAATTCTGTCATAGATAGGTTCACATGATTACTAGAGTATATATTTTACACCTGGGTGCAATAAAAAAACCCGGAGAAATTCTCCGGGAAATGCTTTGAAAAAGTGATTTTAATCAACGATAGCAGGTTGAGACATTGATTTCAATGCATGTTGTTTAGTAACAAAATCCACCACGCGTTGAGCAATAATGTTCAATGAATGATCACTGATATGCATATTTTGAAGTTCTTCCACCTCAATACGCATTTCCTGAAATCTACCATTGTATTTTTCAAGCGTATTCCAATTCACACGACCATCAACAATAGGGATATGCGTTTCCTTATACTGAAGATGATGATCCAACTTCACCGTCAAAAGACGACTGGCCATACTCATATTATGAATATAGACATAGGCTTTTGGATTGGCAAGATAGGTCTTAACCTCCAACACGTTTTGCAATGCCCCTGATGATGGGGCAGATTCATTTGCCGATTGATTGTTGCTGTTTTTTCTTCCGAATACTCGGAAGCCAATACGATGTTTTTTGTCGTTTTTTCCTGACATAGACGTAATTTTTTATTAATAATTTTGTTTTTGGCGGCTTCACTTTTAAGAAAAAAACAATAAAAGTCAAGACATATATCAAAAATGGAGCATATAATAGCCAAAATATAAATGATTGACTTAAAAGAAAATATATGTATATAATATTAAAATAAATACAAAAACACATGAATCTAGAAAACATTCTTACACCCCAGGAGTTTCCCAAAGATTTCAGTGAACTTCCACTGAACGTATTGATCAATTTTCATTTGCTTGGTGCAAAAAACGACAAAGCAGAAATCATGAACATCAGCAAAGAGGATGATTGCATACGATTATGTCCTGCTCGACCATCATCTGAACGATTCCCATGGCTTGGATGCAGAAGTATAAAAAAAGAAATGTCCAATGAAGAATTCGAAGCGCTGATAGAGAATCTGAAATCAGCAGGATGGAGAATAGAGATAAACAAAGACAATGAGTATGTACTACATTTCTAACAAACAAAAAACGTTGGGTTTTCCCCAACGTCTTTTTTTATATATAACATAAAGTTTATTTCAAAGCAGCATGTGCAGCAGCTAATCTTGCGATAGGTACTCTAAATGGAGAACAGCTGACATATGCCAATCCTACCTTGTGGCAGAATGCGATAGATGCAGGATCTCCTCCGTGTTCACCGCAGATACCGAGCTTGATGTCAGGTCTCGTCTTTCTACCTTTTTCGACTGCCATCTGAACGAGTTGTCAGACTCCGTCTGTATCCAACGATTGGAATGGATCTTTTTCGAAGATATTCTGATTAACATATTCTTTGATGAATTTACCAGCATCATCTCTTGAGAATCCAAGCGTCATCTGAGTCAAATCGTTGGTTCCGAATGAGAAGAATTCAGCGGTTTCAGCGACCTTGTCTGCAGTCACTGCACCTCTTGGCACTTCAATCATCGTTCCGAGTTTGTAATCTACTTGTACACCATATTTATCCATAGTCTCTTTTGCCACTCTTCTGACGATATCAGCGTTGAAATCTAATTCTGATTTGAATCCTACCAATGGGATCATGATCTCAGGCTTAACATCTACACCTTGTTTCTTGAGTTCGCACGCAGCAGAGATAACTGCTTCTGTCTGCATTTCAGCGATTTCAGGATAGGTGATGACCAACCTACATCCTCTATGTCCGAGCATTGGATTGAATTCATGCAATGATTCGATTTTCTTCTTCAAGACGTCGAGATCTACATTCATGATCTGAGACAACTCAACGATATCTTTTTCTTCTTGTGGTAAGAACTCATGCAAAGGAGGATCAAGGAATCTGATAGTCACTGGTAATCCTTGCATAGCTTTGAGGATACCGACAAAGTCTTCTTTTTGATAAGGAAGGATTTTTGCCAATGCCTTCTTTCTTCCGTCGACATCATCAGCGAGGATCATCTCTCTCACTGCTCTGATTCTGTCTTCAGCGAAGAACATGTGTTCTGTTCTGCAGAGTCCGATACCTTGCGCACCGAATTTTCTTGCTACTTCAGCGTCATGTGGAGTATCTGCGTTTGTTCTAACCAATAATGTTCTGAAATTGTCAGCCCATGTCATAAGCGTAGCGAAATCTCCGCTCAATTCAGGATCAACAACTGCCAACGCACCATTGAATACTTCACCAGTAGATCCATCCAAGGTAATGATATCTCCTTCGTTCAATACTTTTCCTTTGACCGTAACCGTCTTAGCGTGTTCATCTACGACGATTTCACCAGCTCCAGCGACACAGCATTTTCCCATTCCTCTAGCAACTACGGCAGCATGAGATGTCATACCTCCTCTAGCCGTCAAGATTCCTTGAGAAGCGACCATACCGATGATATCTTCTGGAGAGGTCTCTGTTCTGACCAAGACAACTTTTTTACCTTCTTCGTTCCAATCATGAGCAGCTTGCGCAGTGAAGACAATCTGTCCAACTGCAGCTCCTGGTGAAGCAGGAAGCCCTTTAGTCAATAATTCAGCACTCTTCTTTGCTGAACCGTCTATTTGTTTGTGAAGCAAGCTATCGAGCTGTTCTGGTTTCACTCTCAATACTGCTTCTTTTTCGTTGATCAGTCCTTCTTTTACCATGTCTACTGCCATCTTGATGGCTGCAGCAGCAGTTCTTTTACCATTTCTTGTCTGGAGGATGAACAATTTACCTTCTTGGATAGTAAACTCCATATCTTGCATATCTCTATAATGTTTTTCCAATCCTTGGTAGATTTTTACCAATTCTTTGTAACAATCAGGCATCACTCTGTCGAGTTCTGCGATTTCCATAGGAGTCCTGATACCAGCAACAACATCTTCTCCTTGTGCGTTCATCAAGAATTCTCCGTAGAATTTATTCTCTCCAGTAGATGGATTTCTCGTGAAGCATACTCCAGTTCCTGAAGTCTCTCCCATATTTCCGAAGACCATCGCTTGGACGTTTACCGCAGTTCCGAGCAATCCTCTGATGTCATTCAATTTTCTATAGACGATAGCTCTGTCATTGTTCCATGAACCGAATACCGCATCGATAGACATCTGCAATTGCTCTCTTGGATTGCTAGGGAAATCTTTTCCGGTAGCTTTCTTGATAGCATCTTTGTAAAGAGTAACAACTTTTTGAAGATCTTCTACACCGAGTTCTGTATCCAATTTTACGCCTTTAGCGTCTTTGACAGATTGCAACGCATGCTCGAAATCATGATGAGGGACTTCCAATACCACGTCACCGAACATCTGCAAAAATCTTCTGTAACTATCCCGTACGAATCTTGGATTTCCTGTCTTTTCGATCAACCCTTGTACGGATTCGTCATTCAAACCTAGATTCAAGATAGTATCCATCATTCCTGGCATAGAGTCAGCAGCTCCTGATCTTACGGATACCAACAATGGATCCTTTGGATCACCTAATTTCTTGCCCATAACATGTTCAAGCTTTTGAAGTTTCTCTTCGATCTGATCGAGCACTATCTGAGGATAGGTCTTATTGCTCTTGTAATAAAGATCACAGGTTTCTGTAGTAATCGTAAATCCGCTTGGAATAGGCAATCCCATTTCCACCATTTCAGCGAGATTCTTTCCTTTACCTCCGAGGATATCCTTCCCGAGGCCTTTCGCTTCACCGAAAAAGTACACGTACTTCTTCCCTTTTTTTCAGAATAGACACATAAGTTGTACTATTATATAAATAAAAATTTTGCTGTAAAAAAAATTTGGCACCTCATCATAACATATTCCCCAAAATTTTCAAGAACAAAAAGAAGAAATTTTTTATTTTTGTCCTCCTTTTTTAAAGGAGGGGTGGTGCGAAGCACAGGAGGATTTATGGACTATCGTACTTCTGTCCATAAATCCCTCTCCCCTCCGGGTTTCTCCCTTTTAAAAGGGAGACAGATTATGAGAGATTTTTATTTAATTTGAATTACAAACAGATATAATTATCATCTCCGACGTTTACTTAATAATTTTACTCATGGCTCAAAAAAGAAAACCTAAACTCTGACGCTGGATACTTCTTGTCCTCATCATCTTCGGCATCACTCTCTTCACGAAAAAAATCACCCTCGACGCTAAGGTAACGATCGAATCATGAGAGAATGTGGGCAAGATATTCAACGAACTCAGCAAAATAGAACAATTGCGCATGAAGATCTATCTTTTCACCCACAGAGATATTTCATTCGCCAAGCTCGAAGCAGGAAATTACACCTTCAGTGGAAACTATACGAAGTCGGAATTAATTCAACAGATTTTGAAAGGATCAGAAAAAGATTATCTTCGTCTCACGATTTTGGAAGGACGATCTATCTACGATATCGATGAAGCATTAGCAAGAAAATGATACATCACTGGAGGCGATTTTGTAAGTTATGTAACGAATGCAGAAAATATCGCAGCATTGCAACAAAATTATCCATTCCTTTCACCTTCTACCTTAGGCCTTCTACCTTCTACCTTAGAATGATTCCTCTACCCCGACACCTATAATGTAGACAAGAATAAACCGTTGATCCCACAATTAGTAAGTAAACAATTACAAGGTTTCCAGACAAGAGTACGAAGCAAGTTAAGTAATCCGACAGATTTCTATAAGACCATGATCCTCGCCAGTGTCGTAGAAAAAGAAGAAAGAAATAATGATAATAAAGCCACCGTCGCAGGAATATTTCTCAAAAGATTAGAGATCTGAATGAAGATCGACGCAGACATCACCTTATGTTACGGACTCAAGACCTCATATACCGACTGTACTCCCGCCGTCATCGGAAGAAACGTAAATGATGCGAACAACAAATACAACACGAGAGCCGTAAGATGATTACCACCAACGACCATCTGCAATCCAACGCGAGAAAGCATCAACGCCGTTTTGAATCCACAAAGTTCTGATTACTTGTATTACTTACATGACATGGAAGGGAATATCCACTATGGAAGCACCTTAGAAGAACATAACGCGAATAAAAACAAATATCTGAATTAATTTTTATGTATTCTGAACTCTACATTCTGAATTCATTATAACGGACTTTGGATATGCTGAAGATGATGTGTAGCAACTTGCGTATATATCTGCGTAGTCTTGATATTTGTATGCCCTAACAATGATTGAATATAGCGAATATCTGTTCAATTTTCTAATAAATGCGTAGCAAAACTATGACGAAGCGAGTGAAAACTCGCTTTTTTCTGTATTCATGCTTTTTTAAGAGCGTAATGAAAAACATTCTGAGCAGACCTCTTAGTCAATGGACCACCTCACTGTTCGGAATGAAAAACCGGATCATCATAGGATTTTCCTTCCATTAATTGTTTGATATCATCAATAATTTTATCAGGCAAAATCGTAATCCTATCTTTTTGTCCTTTAGCTGATTTGATATGTATAGTTTTTTGATCCAAATTAATATCACCAACACGGAGATAAAAAATCTCTCACACTCTGAGTCCAGCACCATAGGCCAATGATAATAAGGTTTTGTGTTTGTTGTTAGTGGTGTTATCGAGGATTCTTTGGATCTCAAAGCGAGAAAGCACGACAGGAAGTTTTTTAGGCTCTTTGGACAACTTAATTTCCTGACCAAGAGAAATTTTAAGAATCTGACGACAAAAAAACTTAATAACTTCTTTATAGAGATTAACCGTCTTCGGCGCTTTATTTTGCTTTTGAAGATATAAAACAAAATCCAAGACTTTTTCACGAGAAATCTTAGAAGCATCATAATTCAACCATTTGAGAAAAAATCTCAAGCAATTAGAATAAATTTCCACCGTTCTCGGACTGTAGTTTCTTTGTTGAAGCTCCCTAGTGAGCTGAAGGAGGTAATCTTGCATTTTTCAGTTGTTTAGATATAAAAATCATAGCAAGACTATAAAAACCTAAAACTAGAAAAAAACTGAAAAAGTTAGGACAAAAGACGATATCGCACAAAACCCCATTTTGTCACATTATACGCAACCCTATGTCGCTTTTTTGTACCATTATCGCTTCTATGACGACACTCTATGTCGCACAGAAGCTAGTT
>CAZIVH010000015.1:0-17704 GCA_964542965.1 uncultured Candidatus Peribacteria bacterium
AAAAAACTGTCTTCACCGACAGTTTTTCTATAGTCCATAAAAAGACAAATCCAATACTATTCACTATACACTAATAACTATTCACTGTTTTTTTATAGTCCTGCTCCTTCCATGATCTGAAGAATCAATCCGAAGATTCCCAATGCGATGACAAGAATTACACCTCAGACACCAACTAGCATGATTGGCTCAATGATCTTAGACGAACGACCGATCAAAACATTAAGATCCTCTTCATACATCTTGAGAACATTATCCAAAGAATTGGAAAGGTTCGCTGTCTCTTCGCCGACCTTGATCATCACGGCCACGTCGGAAGGAATCAGATCAGTCTCATATTGTAAGGTAGAATAGATAGTTTCTCATTTATTCAATCCGGTGACAACACGCTCTATCATATTCTGATATGCAGAGATGCCGAGAATATCGCGAAGCAAGGAAAAAGTCTGGAGATAATTCATGCCAGCAGCCATCATCAATTTGGTGTATCTACAGAATTTCACGAGATAGAAATATTTCGTCATCTTACCGATCAATGGGATTCAGAGCAAGATATTGAATCGAGTTTTTTTTCCGAGATCAGTAGAGAAAAATACGCCGCCGAAAAGTCATAATCAAGCGATAATTCCAAGCATGAGTTTCCGTTGCGTCTGGAAAAAGACCGAAGTATCATGCAATGCTCTGGTGATCCATGGCAATTCGAGATTCTGGAAACTAGTAGCTATAGAGAAAATACCAGGCAAAACGAGCAAGAACAAAGCAAATACCGCTACGATCGAGATGACGACAAGGATCATAGGATACATCAACGCTCAAATATATTTATTCTTCATCTCTTTGATATAGACGTACTCATTGGATAATGACTGCAAAATCATAGGCAGATTACCGGACATCTCACCTGCCTTGACGATAGTGTAATCGCCCTGATCGAAATAATCAGGCAATCTATTGAGCGCATACGAAAAGCTTTTACCTTTACGCAAGAATGCGAGGATATTTCTGGAGATCTCTTTGAGCGCATAGTTATCTGAACTATCGCCGATGATATTCATAGAATCAACCAAAGAAACTCCTCCATTCAAGAGGTATGCCAATTCCTTGAAAAAGAGAATCTTATCCTTGGTTCAGAAGCTTCCTCTGTCCATGGATTGTAATGTAGATACGATCATACCATCGATCGGACCTGGTTTATATTCTTGTGCTGTGATCTCTTTTTCTTCCATCAAACAATATAATTTTAAATTTTAAATTTTGAATTTTAAATTTGGAAACATGGGTACGATAAGAAGTTTTAAAATTTCAAATTGTAAATTACAAATTCCAAATTGAATTAGTCAGTATAATAATATGCATTCAAATCTATGTCGACTTGCTGCTGTTCAGCATAATTAGCGATATCGTAATTCACTTTATCGATCTTGTAGAGGACGCGATAATGCTCATCAGCAAGAACTCTCTTCTCCACATTGTCGATGAAGGAAAGCAGAACGTCCTTGGTATCGAACGTAATGTTGAGTTTGAGCGGAACATAGTAAAGGTTTCAGAAGAATTGTTTAGGTTCTCCTATAGCGATCTTGTTGACGATGCCATTCTTGGCTCTCGTTGTTGGATCTCTCAAAAGATACTCATTTATATTGGCAAGCAGCACTTTTTCATTGACGGACATTTTGGGATCAGTCAGATTGTTGAGCTGAATATAGGATCTCGCGAACGAGAAATTATTCCTCAACGATTCGTCTATAGAGCTGCAATTGGTCCTTGTATTGAGACAAGAGATGATCGTGTCTTGCTGGTTCTCAACCTTTTGGATCAAGGCCTTATCTGCATCTGCCTGAAGTTTTTTTGTTTCGAAACTCGTGATCTGCATATTGATATCGCTTACCTCGATCTTGGTCGATTGATAATCGTCCCGTGCAGGCAACAAAATATTATTGCCAAAAATCACAAGGACAAGCAGCAATACGACGAAATAAATTCTATATCTGATACTGACGACTCTTGATGTCGTGATCAATACCTGAGAATCTTCCGCAAGCGTATCGATTTCTGAGGATTTTTTTTGTTGCTGTTCACCGAGCAAACGATCGATGATCTGACTATTCTGCTGTGCTACCTGTTCCTGCATCGTTGATGACATTAGCTTCTAAAACGAATTCATAGAAATTGCTTTCACTGATTCTATCGTAGGTCTGGATACGAATATTCTTGACGAAATCCAAACTCGAAAACCTATCTATGAGGGAAACAATCCCTTTATTCTCGTTGGAATAATACAAAAGCAAAAGATTAGAAACCTGCCCCTTGAGCGTGATCTTATCCAAGCTGACATTGAAATCAGAAAGGATGATGCTATCCGTAGAACTGGTGTCGACCTGTTTCATATCTTCAAGCATCTGGATGACTTTGGTGATGTAATTGGATCGTGGCATAGTGATTTGCTTCTCTTCCAAAATCTTCACCGCCTGCAATTTGTTGTAACCCGTAAGCAACTTATATGAATCAAGCTGTTTGGTCTGATCTTCAAGCACCACGCGTTTATCCGTTATCTTCTGATTCATCAAGAACATATCAACCTTGAAATAGCCGAATACAACCAAAGACAATCAAAAAATCACGAGTAATCCTTGGAAATATACTTTTCGTCTAGAATGGAATCTGCTTGCACTCATAGAAATACATAAAGAATAAAGTACAGCTAAGTATATTCGCAATTAACGATTTTTCCAAATCAAACTACATATAAAGAACTTATTACACTACAAAAGGACAAAAAAAACAAAAAATACTTGACAAACACAATAAAATAAATAAAAAGAAAAAATACGTGCGATGGCTCACATGTATTCACACCTCTTCTGGTCTCCAGGGAGGTGTTTTTTTGTACTCAGAAATTTTGATAACAAAAATACACAGTGTATCCAACCACTAAAAAACATTTAATTGACATTTACAAGAAAATATATACAAAAAAACCAATAAACAGAATACAAACATAAAAAAATTATGTATGACATCACAATCAGCGAAAAACCTGAAGCAAACATTTTCGGAAGCACCCGAAGAATTCTTCGAACCTCTCACATTCGGTGAATTGAAAGTAGGAGAATCATTTATCGGATTCCCACTCCCCGGAGACAATGCCGGACATGGAGGCTTCAAAGGCACTGAACGGATATTCACCAAAACCACAGAAAATGTGGAAGAAGCAAAACCTGGAATGCCTTATTCAAAAGAAGTCCCTCACGGAGCTGCAACGAGCGAGAAAAACCAGCGTAAAGAAAGTCATTTCCCGCACTCGATGCTGGTCATCAGAGTAACATCAGAGTAAAATAAACTCTGAATACCATGTAGAAAAAATCCCGCTGTTTCATGCGGGATTTTGTTATACTCAGACAATCTGTAATTCAGCTCCATATAATTTTTTCATCTCTTCGAGCACATTTCCTACCTTATATCTCGGATCCTGCTGATTGGCGTAATATCGCTTGTGTGGATCGATGAAAATGATTTTCTTCAGATCATGATAATCTTGGAATATCTCAGCATACGTGCATAATATCACTGATTTCATCCCCTTTTTGATTTTCCATCGATGCACATCTTTCTGTTTCTCCGTATGTGTCGCAGACAAGAACGCTACTCCATCACTTTCACGAAATTGTTCTGAAGTGGAATTGAACATCGTCCACAGATCTGGGAAAACTATGAGTGTCTGCCCTTCTTTTGAACAGGAAAAAGGGCAAAGGGACAAGGGACAAGGATTTTCACCTTTCACCTTTCACCTTTTACCTTGTCCCTGAGTTTCACGTTCCAAAAGTTTTTGAATATCATTCGTAAGGAAGAGTCTGATCACGGATTTGTAGGTCGTATAATAGGTCTCCACCATCCGATGAAGAAGGTCTAGAGTTGATTTAGTCATAAATTCCTTGTAGACAAGCTCGGCTTTTACAGTTTCGAGATGTTGATATTGTTCTGAAAATACGAGATTTTCTCCAATTGCGAGAAAATATTGGTTTCAAAAGACCAACAGATCACCCGCTTTGATTTTTTTCTTACCAGAATCACCCAAGAGACACACCTTATCAAAGCCAAAAAAACGATCGAAGCTATAGAGGTACATGCTGTGAATGTAAGTAAAAATGATCACGATTCAACACAAGCTATCCATTCCGTCTCAAACATCATTCCGGCATCAAGTTTTGGAGCCGGAATCCAGTTGGCTTAGCATAGATTCCCTCTACCAAACCTTAGCACGGGAATGACGTGGCCGCCGGAAAAATTTTTGAACATAAATACTTGCTTTTTATCTCAAAATATGTATAATATTGACATATAACTATTTTTCGACCACCAATTCCTGCAAGGCAGGATTGGATGCGAGAATTATATCGACGATTTGAGAAGCTAGAAGCACGAATGAAATGAAGTGATTATAGATTTCGAAAACAGTCGATGAAAACAGTTTCAACTGTATTTCCTTTGAAACTTTAGCACTATCCCAAACAAAATGTTAAAACACGCAGAGAAACTAGGCAAAATGCTTGCCTGAGCAACAACACCCGCAAAAAAAACTACAACTATCATACCAAAAGCGACAACTCCCGGAGAACATACCAAAGGATATGTTTTTTTTCATATTAAACCGTTCAAGGATAATGACCACGGAGTGAATCATCGGGATACCGTCAGCAAAAATATCATCAGCCTCAAAAAAAAGAAAATCATTTTCGTGATCAGTTGAAATGCTATAGATATCAAGCTCTATGTAGGTGTACCAAAAGACTTCAAAAGCTATTTTGAAAATACGTTTTACACAAGTTTCCCTACCTCTGATATCCAAGAGATGACCGAACCGTTGCCTACCCCGCAAAAAAGGGAACGATTGCAGTTCGATAAAGAAGGAAAATTACTCACCAAAGAGGAATTCACTAGAGGCGGAACCTATATGGATCCAATAAACGGAATCTTCTCGCTCTATAATTTGGTAGATCAGAATTCCAGGCTCGATCTCTATTTCACCTATACGTTCAAACTGGAAAAGAACTTTTTGCAATATATGAATGCTGTATTCAAACGGATACGAGAACCGAAAAAAAAGAATCCTGACGGAACACCAGCAGAAAAACCTATTGAAGAAAAACCAGAGATCTACTGATCTTTCAGTTATAAGATCATCACCAAAGATCCATACACCAGAGAAAATCTCAAAAAAAATATCGTAGCTGCTTTTGCACCATTCATCTCCAATGGAAAAATCAAGATAAAGACCTCTGAGAAATTTCACGGGATGACTCATTCTCAAGCGGTAAATTTCTTTCATATCCCGACGATGGAAAACTTCGTCAAATGATTGGAATATACGCTCTACAGAAAATTGCCGTATCCTACGAATCTGCCAACGGCAAAAAATACCGACCCGAAAAAGCTGACTGTATTGGGAAATACCGATTACAGAGGAGAAAAAATAACATTTTGAATAAGGGAAGAGGATAAATTTAGACATATGTACATCGTAGGAAAGACCGGTACCGGTAAATCGACCTTCATAGAGAACCTGCTCAAAAGCGATATGGCCGTAGGAAACGGTCTCGCATTGCTCGATCCGCACGGTGAACTCGTAGACAACATTTTGGAACATATACCGACTCATAGAATCAATGACGTCATCTTGTTTGATGTGGGAGATACCGACTACCCTATCGGATTTAACCTCTTACAGGGAGCAACCGAAGAAGAGAAAAACCTCATCGCATCAGGAGTCGTATCGACATTCAAGAAACTCTTCGGCGATAGCCGAGGACCGAGATTGGAATACATTCTGAGGAATGTGGCGCTCTCCCTCGTAGATTATCCGAACGCAACATTGATGCATATCTTGAGAATGCTTATCGACGATAATTTCCGTACAGAAGTGATGTCGCATATCAAAGATGCTGTAGTCTTGAAATTTTGGACAACCGAATTCAATAAACGGCAGCCAAAACAAAGGGAAGAGGCGATTGGTCCTATCACCAACAAAGTCGGACAATTCCTTTCGTCCAAATTGGTCAGAAATATTTTTGGTCAACCAAGGACAAAATTGAATCTGAGAAACGCAATGGATGAAGGAAAGATCCTGCTCGTCAATCTCTCAAAAGGAAAGATCGGAGAAGATAACGCAAATATGATCGGATCGTTGCTTGTCACCAAATTCCAGATCGACGCGATGTCCAGAGCGAATATCGCAGCGCATGAGAGAAGACCATTCTATCTCTACATCGACGAGTTCCAGAACTTCGCATCAGAATCATTCGCGACTATCCTTTCAGAAGCGAGAAAATATAAACTGGCGCTTATCGTAGCCAACCAGTATACCGCACAGCTCGATGAAAAAACAAAAGACGCTATCTTCGGAAACGTAGGAACGACCGTAGCATTCACACTCGGTAAAGACGATGCGGACATCGTTACCGGACAATTCAAAGGACTAGCAAGCGTCAACGACCTGATCTCATTACCGAAATATACGACCTATACTAGGTTGATGATCGATGGTATTTCATCTGATCCATTTTCGATGAAGACATTGCCTCCGATCAAACTCGGTGATTGATCGCTTGAATTGATCGACAAGGTAAGGAAACAATCAAGACAAAGATACGCTATGGAAAGAGGCCAATTGGAAAAACTCATGGCAGCACGAGCGAACAAGACCTTCTCTGTCCAAGAGAAAATCATGGAAAAAGCAAGATTGGAATCGCTTGGTATCACGGAAGAAGAGATAGAAAATCTCCACGATCTTTTCGTTGAACAGCATGCATCATACTTCACAGAATTCGCCATCGACGGCGAAGAGCCGGATGCGATTATCTTCGATACCGAATATTATTCACACAAAGCAATCCGATACAGCAAACCAAAAGGTTTGGATGATCAAGCAAATCTCAAATACGAGATCGGCGGAAAAGTAAGTTTCGGAAAAGAGACAGAAATACCAGTACATGTAGATATCTACCAGCATCAAACGATCATGATAGAAAATAACGGACCATTGATGATATGGATAGGAAAGAAAGAACGTGCACTCGAACAATTGAACGATATCTACAGGCAAGCAGGAGTGAAAAATCAAAGCTATTTTAAATTTTGTCCAAATATCGCAAAGATAGAGAAAATAAAATGAATAGCCACTCCGACTCCAGCAGTTACAAAAGCAGCAGAACCTATCGCAAAAACCCCAGCATATGAAGGAGAAATAGTGCATGATGATGGAACCTTCAGTATCAAAGATATCAGACTCGGAAAGGAATATGACGGCTATATCAAATTGATGTACAACTACGGAATGTTCGTTACGGTGAAATGAGTGGAAGGACTATTGCACAAAAATTTCATCGTCGCGCCTGCTGGAGTAGAATGGAAAAAATATTATAATATAGGTGACAAAATTAAGGTTAAAGCCAAGGAATTTAAGGAGATCAACGGCGAACAGAAAGTAGTCCGAGCACAGAAATAGAGTTTAAGATTCAGAATTAAAAAAAATAGAAAGCGGAACTACTCCGCTTTTTTTGAATGATTATATTTCTAATCTATTCTCTGGTGCATAGATCTGCACATTGTATGTTTTCTTAATTTTCCTCTCTCTATCTTTCTTGATCTGCTCGGTGTTTTGCAGATAGGTCATAATCTTAGCTTGATCTCTCCTGCTCTTGCAAACATCGGCATGTTTCTTAGTGAGAAAAACTGGTTCTCACTTCTTATTTACTAATGGTTGATCAGTCAACGGATGCTTTTGCCTGTACTCTCGCATAAATGCATTCTTTGCGTCTTCAAGCTCTTGATCACGTTTTTGGATCAATATATAACGCCTTTGAAGCGCTTGCAGATTGTGGGGTGAAGTCAGTACAGCGAAAATCTCAGGGCTGAGATATGGCTTGATAGCATGGATATTTCATTCTACCAAGCATCTTCTGATGAACGTAGCGCTGATACTCTCATCGGATCATTCCATAGGGATATCGCCTATATTTATGAAGTTATATCACGCAAACGCCTTAACTGCATATGCATCCTTGTGCTTAACGAAATCGGGGAATTGACTCAATAAATCTTCATATGTTCATTCCGTGAATCATTCGGGCAGCCTTTCTTTTCAAAGAACAGCCCAACTTTTTTCAGGGATGATTTTTACGATATTCCTTTGTGCATCCTTTATAAACTTCGGGGTGCCAGAAGTGATGAATTGAAGCTGTTGCTTCAAGACAAGATTGATGAGTTTGATCCTTTCGCTTTGAGTCAATCACAAATCATATGCTCATCAAGAATTTTGACCTATGATAGCAAATGAAGCCAATGATTTGTCTTGAGCCAAAGACAAAACTCTTTTTAATTGATGCTCGATATGCACAATCTGTGCTGGTGTCCATTTACCGCTTGCAGCTACAGCTCATCACTCTACATATTTTCTTTTATCACTCAGATTGCTTACAGAGATATGCTTTTTCGTTTCTCGATCAGTAGGATCATTGCTTTTGTAAAAGATGATATCTGATTTTTCTTCATAGTCAGTCTTCAATTTGGAGACGAGGATCGAACTATCCGTGGTCACCTTGGCGACCGTACCTGGTTTCCTGCCGAAAGCGGTCTCTGACTCACCTTCTTCGATCTCTTCATCTCTCTGTTGCCTCTGCACTTTCACTCTCTGAGGATGAGTTTGCAACAACGTGATATGCGATGCATTCTGCGCAATCTCGTCCTCTACATCACACGTAACAAAAGCCATCTTGTCAAAATCCATAGTCAAAAGGTTGATGATATCTTCTTTTGTCTCTATCTTCTGAGCTCACAGTTGCTGCATCGCAAAAGTAGTCTTACCCGTACCGGGAAGACCGACGATATATTCGGATCATGGGGATTTCTGGGCGATCAAAGCATCGCAAAGCGCAGTCACATTGTTATATCCATAGCTTTTGAGTAATTCCTTGCGCCTCCAGTCATTAAAAACTTGCCTCAGATTATCCCTATCAAAAAGATAGTGGTTCATCTTACATAAAAAATAAATCTATACATCAATATATGGATTTGTCAATCATTTTCAACGGATCGTAGAAAAAGAAAAATCCCGACGGATATACCGCGGGAGTTTCCCAGTAAATATATTTGTAAAGACCGCTTACACAATAAGATGGGAATATGGAGGAATAGAATATGGAGAATTAATTTTCAATGTTTCAATGTTTCCATTTTCTTAAGCATACTCCTCTACTAGAGTGACATGGTTGAGAATTTGATCAATAGCTCCTTGGATCTCCATGACTGGCATCTGGAAAGTGTTTTGGAAGAAGCCGTTGGAAAGCAAGAATGATTGTAACGTATCAGACGTTTCTTGGAGTGAACCGATGATCTTTTCGATATCAGTAGTATCTGTAATAACTTTTTTGCCCAATGCTTTTTTGAGATCCTTGAGATGATTCTTGATCTTATCGATATTGAGGATTACTCTGTCTACGAATTCAGATTCTACCTTATTCGCAGTAGTGACGCTGAATTTCGCTACAGAATCTCCATTAAGTTCAAGACACATAGCAAGATTCTTTTCGATATCCTTGCATACGCCTTCAATCTTTTGGATAAGCGAATTGACGTTGCGGATTGATTCTTGTGAAAGTCTAGTGTTGAAGTTTTCCATCTGCCTATAATATGGAATAAAATGATGACGATATAAGTATACACAGAAAAGAAAGGGAAATCAAAAAATAAGGTCAGGAAAAAAGAATTTATTCGGCAAAAAAGAAAAAAAACAGAATCATTATTTACAAGAGAAAAAAAATATGTGTACTTGCAAACTATGAGTTATCAAAAGAGCATATTTTACCTATGATAACTGTTTTTTTGCAATTTTGTCAATGCATCAAAATTTGACAGAAAAACATTTACGAATATAATGAGAGGTGAACTTTACCCTAAAAGAATAATATGAAAAAAACATTACAAGTCGGGAAAACCCAATGGATATGTATACAAGCTCCTGACAAAGAGACGATAGACAAACTCGCCAAAGAACATAATTTCCACGAAATGATCGTAGAGGATATTTTGGGAATCAACGCTCAATCAAAGATCGACACGAGTAGTAATCATTTTTTCATGGCATTGACGTTCACTAAATACATGCCTGAAGAATCTAGATACACCTTCAACGAAATGGATGTTATCATAGGCGAAAACCTAATTATCACAACAACAGGAATAGAATCACAGAAAATGAACGACATATTCGAAGAAATAGCCAAAGAGGCTGAGGAAATCGACGGATCATACAAATCATCGCCATATTACATTCTCTATAGGATTATAGATGGATTTTATGATAAGACGCTGAAATCATTGTCAATTTCATCTCAGAAGCTTTTGGACATACAATCAAGAATAGACAGAAAGGACGAAGATGTGATCGACGAGCTTATCGACGAGGATCTCAACAAGATATTTGTGAAACACAACTTCCTTTCACAGGAAGAGATTATCGATGAACTCATAGAGCATATAGAGAAGCTACACGAAAAGCATTTGACGACCTATTTCAAAAGTCTTGCCTCAAAATTAGCGAAAATAATCAGGACCATAAAAGCACTGACAGAAAAAAACGATTCGCTCATGGCGGCATACAACACATTTATCGGCATCAAGAGCAATAAGAGCGTAACAAGACTGACATTCATCAATTCCATCTTCATGCCATTGACCGTCATAGCAGGTATAGGAGGTATGTCTGAATGGAGTATGATGACCTGACCTGAAAATCGGAGAATAGCCTATCCGCTATTCATTGTCCTTTCTATTATCATAGCGTTCATCACCTATGTCATCCTCCGCAGATATTTCATGAAAAAATAATAACAAAAAAAATTTGTAGATTACTACAAATTTTTTTATTTTAAAAAGAATTCCATCATTTTTCACTTGTCCTCGAATGAGGGGTATTCATTATTGATTTTTCATTAAGTTTTTCGCACATACATACGCACTCGTCCACGCTCGTTGGAGATTATATCATCACGTCTTACCAGTGATATCGAGCGACTCACCGATAAAAAACAATCACGGAATCTTTTTGGATTGGAATCATTGATCCAGATCTTTCAAAAGAATTCCTCAAACAGACACCTTCGCCTCTTGAATAGATTTCAATGATTTTATTTTGAAATCACGGATCGTATCACCTTCTATGAGTTTGAATCTCTGGATGACTTTTTTGCTCGTTCACGAAAGATCAAAATCGATCTGCAAAGAATACTTGGAAACATCATCTATATATAAAGTAGCATCAAATACGATAGGCCCGCTAATGCCAGTATGAGTGAACAATAACGGTCATTTGGCACTATAAACGACTTTATTTTCACGATAGAGCGTAAGCATGGCTTGTACGGTATTGCCAGCCAGCAAAGAAAGATCTTCTTTGGTCTCTATCCCGCACAATGCCGGATGAGGAACAGAAAGAGAAAGTCATAACTGTTCTGCCATCTCATACGCAAACGGCGTAGCGCCGATCTGCGGAAACGTCATTCCTCAAGTAGCGACAATTACCTTTTCAGCGCTAAAAACACCTGCAGAAGTTGTAACGACGAACATATCTTCGTCAGATTTCGTTATAGAAAGAACCTCATGCGAAAGCAAATGATCCGTTTCATTCTTCTTGGATTCATCGACAAGGAATTCTACGAGTTGTTTTGATTTACCGCTCTTGAGCATAACTCTCCCATATTCCTCTACTATAGTCTCTATGGTATGCTCATGCAAAAAAGCAATCATATCTTCAGGTCAGAACGTATGGAATAAGGAAGGAAGTGATTTCAAGGATTGCCCGACATAATGCAGTTCAGGATCCAGATGGATATTAGTCAAATTACATCTCTCTCATCAGGAAAGCAAGACTTTCGTTCACAGTTTATCTGTTTTTTCTATGATGCATTTCTTTCGGTCTTTCGGCAAAAACATCGAACAAAACAGCCCTGATGCGCCTCAACCGATAATGATAATATCGTACATGAACAAATTGAGAATGTAAAATTAAGAATTGAGAATATCGGCATTTTCAATTTTCAATTCTCAATTTTCAATTAAATTACAGTTTATATGGTTTCAATACATCCTGATAATTTTGTAAGGTGAATACATTATCGAAAATGCATGCAACCGTAAGCGGCCCTACTCAGCCAGGAACCGGCGTATATGAAGCGACCTTGTCTTGTATCGTTTCAATATTCACATCACCGACAGGTTTGCCGTCAATATGCCCGTATCAGACATCGACGATAATCTGGGTCTTGTCATCACGAACAAACGAATCGTCGATCAAATGTACTTTTCAAGTAGAAGAGATGATATAATCAGCCATCTTTGCAATGGCCTTTATCTGTTCAGAAGGCGTATTCACATTGCACGTATAGACAGTTGCTCCCCTCTTGATGCATTCGATAGCGAGCGGTTTGCCGACGATATTGCTTTGACCGAGAATCGCTATAGTCTTGCCCTTGAAGTCATCGAGCTTGTACTGTTCAAGGAGATACAATACCGCCTTCGGCGTAGCAGGAATGAAATCCACAAGCCCCATCTCAGAAAGTCAGAGAATCACTCATCCTAATCAGTCCAAATCTTTTTGCGGAGTGATAGCTGCTAGCAACTGTTCTTTGTACGGTTCGAATTGTTCAGGCAATGGTAATTGAATAATGATACCGACGCATTCGTCATCATGATTGAGATATCTGATAAGTTCCATGACTTTCCCTACATTATCATATTTCTGATTGATATAGATACCGACATCATCGAATTTTCCAGCTTGATTCCTATCATATTCAGCTTGATGATTCTGTCAGAAAACGATGACCGGAAGCCCGATAGACTCTCCATACGCTTTTTTGTGCTTTACATAAGTAGCGGAAGAATAGTCGTCTCACAAGAAAATGATAGCGACATACGCCTTGGTTTCACCAAATATCTTAGTCCTTTTTTCTATAAGTTGCTGTTTGAAATCAGCAGACAATTGCTTTCCTGAAAGTAGCATAAAATAGCATAACGAATAAAAAAACTTCCCAAAGACTATAGTCAATCAGGAAGTTTTCGCAAGGAATTATTTGAGTAGTGACTTAAAAACCTCTACGCTATCGAGCTGTTCCCAAGGGAACTCATGCCTGCCGAAATGACCGTACGCAGCAGTAGATTTGAATATCGGCGTTCTCAATCACAATCTTTCGATGATTCATGTCGGGCTCAAATCAAAATGATTTTTTATCGTATCAACAAGTATTTGAAGATCAAGTTTCTCCGTGCCGAAGCAATCGATATAGATATTCAAGGGCTGTTTCACTCCTATCGCATAAGAAACCTGCAATTCGCACTTATCGCACAATCATGCAGCCACGATATTTTTGGCAAGATAACGCATCATGTATGCACCGCTTCTATCGACTTTAGTAGGATCTTTTCCGCTAAAGCATCATCATCAATGCCTTCAAACTCCACCATAGGTATCGACGATAATCTTTCTTCACGTCACTCACGTATCTCCTGCAGGACCGCCGACATTGAACGCTCACGTAGGATTGATGAAAATAGTCGTCTTATCATCTAAATAATCTCAGATAACAGGCTGGATAACTTGTTCGATAATATCTTTTTTGATTTGTTCGTTGGAAACGCCTTTGGAATGCTGCGCAGAAACAACAACAGCATCGACTCTCAAAGGCTTGTGGCCATCATATTCCACAGTCACTTGTGTCTTGCCATCCGGATAGATTCGATGTAAAATTCATGCTTTTCTGACATGAGCAAGTCTTCTAGATAGTGCATGTGCCAAATCGATTGGCATCGGCATATAATTTTGCGTTTCATTGCTTGCATACCCATACATCATTCACTGATCGCCTGCTCATCAGGTATCAACGCCCTGAGCGATATTCGGAGATTGTTTATGAATGAGCACCTGTACTTTACAGGTTTTACCGTCGAAATATTTTTCATCGCCATCATATCAGATATCGCAGATGGTTTTTCTTACGATAGCTTCGACATCGATATCGGCATGTGTGGTGATCTCCCCCGCAACAATGATAGTGTCGGTAGTCGTAAGACATTCACACGCGACACGAGATAAAGGATCCTGGTGCAGACAAGCATCCAAAATAGCATCAGACACCTGATCGCAGATTTTGTCAGGATGTCACTCGGTAACGGATTCACTGGTAATGAATTGTTTCATGATTAAAGAGAAAAAATAATAAAAAAACTCTTTATCACGAAGAAAGAGTTCCAAAAAAGTCGATAATAGCTTTTTGATATCTTCCCCGTGACGGGTAGGAATTGGCACCTTGTCCAATGACGGTTGCCGGGACGCTTAACGAGCCTAGTCTCTATCGTCCGCTCTGGATATTATCACAACCAGAATATAGATATACCAAAAAGAAAATCAAGCATATAGACAAAAAACACATTACACACCATTTTCATACTTTTGGTAGAGAAACATGCATTGTCAACACGAAACCAAAAGACAAAATTTGCATTTTTGGACATATTAGATATAATAGTAATAAGCCGCTATAACGGTTTTAACGAAACAAAAGATCTATGAACGACGTACTTATGCTGATTATCATAGCGCTAAGCATACGATTGATCGGAGCATTAACGATCAAAGCGATTTTTTCCTCTATGTCCAAAAAACACAGAATCATACAAGCGAAAAAGATGAGATTCTTGCAAATCAAAATCCCGAAGAGCGTGACGACAAAAGGAGCCGATGAAGGAGGTGACAGCATAAAAGACATGAAACAGAATATCCAGATCATGAATCAGATATATAAAAATTTCTATTCCATAGTTGAAGATAAGCGGAAATTCAAGAATCTAGGCCAAAACTATATCAGCATGGAAATGTTCATAGAGAAAGAAGTAATAAAATTCATCATGGGAGTTCCTGAAGAACATGTAGAGACTATGGAGAAATTGATTTCATCTTTTCTGATAGGTGCTGTAGTAGATCCTATCGACCAACCAAAGCTTCTCGAAGCGGGCAAATATATGGCAGGAGGAGAGTTCATTCTGAATAAAGATAATGCATATCCAACCAAAACCTACGAAGTCTTCGAGGCTGATCCTATGGATAGCATTCTTTCCGCATATTCCAAAGTGTTCACCGAAGAAAAAATGTGTTTACAAGTGCTGATGTCGCCTTTAGATGAAAACACCCTCAAATCATTGAGAAAAGAATCAAAGAAAATAAAAGAAGGGAAGAACAAATCATTCATCAGCATGCTCCTCAAAGATATATGGAAAGGAATTGCTTCAACAAGTAGCGATAACAAGGATGCCGCAAATGATGACGCAAAGAAAAACGACCTCACCCAGCAACAGACAGGCGATCTCGATAAAAAAGTTGAAGAAGAGATATTCTCTATCAAGATAAGGGCATTAGTCACCTCACCAGATGCGAATAGACCGGAAAAAATCATAGAAGATCTCGCAAGATCATTCAGCCAGTACAATTATATAGGATTGAATGCGTTCAAATTCAAGAAAGCGAAAGATATCCAAAAATTTGCGAAAGACTTTATCAACAGAGTATTCCGAGGAAGCAACGGACGAGTGCACAACATCCGAAAATGGAACAAAAAGATGATCCTAAGCATCAAAGAAGTATCGTCAATCATTCATATACCAAACGCAAAATTCAACAGAAATCCAAGGATAAGCCGGCAGAAATTCAAGATCATCCCAGCACCGGACAATATCCCGACTGAAGGAATCTTATTAGGTTACAACACCTACGCAGGCATCAAGAAAGAAATCAGAATCAGAACGGACAACGACGATAGATTCAGACACATGTACATCATCGGACAGACGGGTTCCGGAAAATCAACACTTATGCTTACCTCATTATTGGAGGACATCAGACTAAATAATGGTTTCTGTGTTATCGATCCGCATGGCGATTTGGTGGAATTCGTGATGAAGCATTATCCCAAAGAAAGAATAGATGACTTAATCTATTTCGATTTGTCGAATACCGAATATCCGATTGCTTTCAATCCCTTGGATGGAACAGAGAATGACGACGAAAGAGATGTCGTAACCAACGATCTAGTAGAGATGTTTGTCTCTATGTACGGAGAAGAGATTTTCGGACCACGTATCCAAGATTACTTCCGTAACGCGTGTTTCTTGCTTATGGAGCAACCGGAAGGAGGGACGCTCGTAGATATCATGAGGCTCTTCACTGACGATGCATTCGCAGAATCCAAGATAAGGAACGTAAAGAATCCTATCATCGCAGCACGGCGGAATAAGACATACAGGAAAATGGGAGAAAGGGAGAAATCAGAAATTATTCCATTCTTGCAAGCAAAATTCTGACCATTCACTACAGGAACATTCATCAGGAACGTCATCGGACAACCGAAATCTGCATTCAATTTCTTCGACGCGATGAACGAAGGGAAAGTAATCCTCGTCAATCTCGCCAAAGGTCTGACAGGTGAGGAAAACAGTAAACTGGTAGGAAGAATGGTATCCATGCAACTCAAGCTCTCAGCCCTCAAAAGAGCAAGACTCGACCCGAAAGAAAGAAAGAATTATTTCCTCTATATAGATGAATTCCAAAATTACGTATCGAAATCTATCGAAAGCATCTTATCTGAAGCCAGAAAATATAAATTAGGATTAGTCATCGCTCACCAATACATCGATCAGCTGAAACAAGAAGGATTGTGAGGTAATCTCGATCTTTCCAAAACCATCTTCGGTAACGTAGGAAATTTTTTCTTCCATAAAGTCGGTGCGCCGGATGCGGAATTATTGGAAAAAGAGATGTGACCGGAATTTTCAGCTATAGATATGGTCAACGGAGATACCTTTAGAGCAGCAGCAAAAATAGTAGTCAACAACCAGCCTACCAGACCATTCAGTTTCCAGACTAGAGTGCCATATAACGATCCTATCGTAAATATACCGGAAAAAGTGGAAATCATGAAACAGATTTCTGCGCTCAAATGGGGAACGAAAAGAGAATTGGTAGATAAGGAAATTTTCTTTAGAGTCGGTGTTTAGCCAAAATCATCATAAGGCCTTCAGGTATGAGGATCGATCTTACGAGGATCGATCTTTTTTGCTGGAGTCGAAAGACCTTCAGTCGATTGATTGTCCGCATGTTTATGAGAGAGAGTTTGTTTGATACTCTCGATATAGGATTTTATGTTTTCCAACATCTTAAGGATATCAGGCAAAGATTCATAATCAGGAAAAGACGTAAGTATCTTGTAGCAGAGATCTCTAGCTCTTACATAGTTTCCCAAAGCAAAATCCGTTTCTGCGCGTTTATGCAATGCAGCCGCATCCAATGGAACAGATTCTACTGATGGGATTGCGGATTTTTCTATCACTGGTTTGGAAGCAAAAGAAGAATGCTTTGTTGAGGGAAGATCATAAAAAAGCTTCTCTTTATGCAAAAACAGCTCTTTGAGTTTATAGAAAAATTTGAAGAATCGACGAGGTATAGATATTCTTGATCATTCATCGCTAAAAAAGTATTCCTGCAAACGATTGATTTCAGCGATCACTAACTGTACCTGTTTGATATCCATATTATCATAGAGTTTAGGATCAAGGAATCAGTCTATATTTCTACAAGTAAAATGGATATCGGGAAATCATAAGATAT
>CAZIVH010000015.1:17804-23353 GCA_964542965.1 uncultured Candidatus Peribacteria bacterium
ATAGTATCATATCCTGCCATAGGCATAAAAGAGAAAAAATAAAAGGTTTATGTATGAGAAAAATCATCTTCGACGGTTCATGTCTTGGCGTCTATTTTCCCTTGTGGAGGAAACTTTTTATGAGTTTTCGTATCGACGGTCTTTTGAGGTAAAGGACGATAGATCAGATCCAATTTTTCATCAATACGGGCAATTTGACTACGGATATACTCCTCTTGTCCGTTTCATGGAAATATTTTGAGAATATGCTGATACCTTTCTTTAGCTCTCGAAAGAAATTTAAATCCACTTACAGCGAAATCCTGATCGGCCTCTTTGAGATATTGTTCTATCGTCTTATTCTCTTTTGGCATCAAAGAAGGATCGACAACAACGGCAGAATTTTTCATATTTTTCCTTTTCGTTTGCAGAAGATCTTCCGGAGGGGTTTGACTGACGGAAGAAACCATAGAAGATTGTTTCTGTTCAGCAGGGATTTTTTTTGATTCATTCTTTTGAGATATTCCATGATCAGAAGCTACATTAGACTTCCTCTCTACAGATGGTTTCTCAACATAAAAGATATCTCAGAATTTGCGAGAGGCTTCTCTCATGATATTTTTGAGCTGATTGAGGAATCTTATAGATCGCATCCAAGATGCATTATCTTTGGCATCTACATCGAAAAAAGAATATTTTAAGAGTATTTTGAGTTCGTCGATCGCACAAGTGAGCGTGAATTCATCCAGATCTTTATAGAGATCGTGTTTCAGAAAATCATGAGCATTTTCAGGAGTGATGACAGAAGGTAATATAGGCAGAATTTTTTTGAGCGGTTCTATTTTTTTATTGACGAAATCAATATTGAGATCGCCAGGCTTAGGTTTAACGAAATGTTTGATGAGATAATCATCTTCGTCAGTAAACATAACCGCGGTATATGATGATTGTTGTCTGAGGTATTCTGTCAGATCATGTACAACGCTATCTAAACTCTTTATTTTTTGAAACGAAATCTGACTAGGGTAATACTTATTGAAGTTTTTACAAAGCTTTTTCTTTATCTGATCAACGGTGGTATTTCTTTTTTCTTCCAGCTCATTTTGACAGAACTTCAATAGTTCACTAATCGCATTGAAACACGTAATCTTGACAAGCATCATGGCCGATGCAGTATCGGTATCTTGAGGGATTTCCCCACTTGGACTTATTTCCAAAAAATCATGCCTGGCTTTGGCAAGGTTTTGTACAATTCATTCTATTCTTTTGTATTCGGTATTTTTCATGACCGATAAAAAAAGAGATAAATCCCAAACACTATATAAATTTACAGCAAGAAGTCAATCTTTTATATAGAAAAATTAGATTTTGTATACAGAATGAAAATTACTCAATATATGATCAGAAAGCGCTTCCGGATTAATATCCAAAAAATCTGACACGAATTCATAAATATACTTCACATTCGCTGGATGATTATCTGTTCCACGAACGATCTGCGGTGTCAAGTACGGTGCATCTGTTTCCAAAAGCAATTGATTCAATGGGACAATCTTCAATGTTTCACACAGCTCCTCTGCTTTCTTATAGGTTACATTACCACAAAACCCTACATATAAGTTTTCAAATTTCGAATTTAAAATTTCGAATTCCTTTGGTCCATATCATCGACAATGGAAGTAGATAGTCAGATCAGGATAATCTTTCAAAATCGCAAAAGTCTGATCAAACGCATCCCTCGAATGCACGACCAGTGGCAATCACGCCTCACGAGCGAACTCACAATGCTCGATAAACAGTTTTTTTTGGGTTTCCAGCGTCTCGAGTCCATTGGGATAATGAAGATCGATTCAGGTCTCGCCGATAGCGACCACATAGTCTTTATTGTCAGCATATAACGTTTTGAGTCGTTGCATTTTTTCAGAGATATTTTCAGGAGTGATGACATTTTCCACGCATTCCAATGGATGCCAGCCTACTGTCGCCTTGACTATAAAATCAGTATTTTGGCTTTGAACTTTGAACTTTAAGCTTTGAGCTTGTTTAGCGATTTCGATTCATTTGATATTATATTGTTCGTCGGCTCAAGAATTAACTACTCCCACGCCTCCGGCATCGACAAATCTCTGGAGATATCATTGTCGATCCTCCACCAAAGGAGACGTATTCAAATGCGTATGTGCGTCTATCAATTTCATAAACAAACTAACGAATTAAAAAAAATAGGAATAGTAGTAAGTTTTTGGCTTCAAGCCCTAATCTTTTAGCTTTTAGCTAAATTGAGTTGCTTTACTTATATAATTTCGTAAATACTAATCAACGAAAAAATTTAATGAAAAACTAATAGTGAAAAATGAAAAACGTTGGTTTTGTCTTTTAAATCAACTATTGCAAAAAAACAATAGTGTGTAGTATAACAGAATCCAACATCATTCATTATTCATTTTTAATTATTAATTATAAAAGTTATGGCAGTAGTGATAGGGATATTGATGTTCATGGGATTAGTATTGGCTCACGAATTAGGGCACTTCATAAGTGCAAAAAGGAGCGGTGTGAAAGTATTAGAATTCGGCATAGGGATACCGCCAAAAGTATGTAGATTGCGGACAGACAAGTCATGAACGCAATACACGTTAAATCTTTTGCCGCTTGGCGGATTCGTAAGGCTAAAGGGAGAAGATCCAAAAGATGAAGCGGATTTCAATGCAAAAGACAGTTTCATCAAAGCAAAGATAGGTAAGAAATTCATCATACTGATCGCTGGAGTAACAATGAACATCTTATTGGCGCGAGTGCTCTTCACCGCAATCTTCACTATGGGAACAAGACCGATCTCCGTACTGCCAGAAAACGCATTAGCGTCACAACAAAATAGCTATCTGATGCCGACCGTAAACTTCCTACGGAAAGAAGGATTCATCAGCGGAGAACTTGTAGCCACCCCAGCCAAGATAGAAAAAGTATCGGACAACGCACTAGGCCAAAAAATGGGTCTCCAATCTGGCGATATCATCCTCTCGATAAACAACGAGCCCGTAGATGTATGGAACATAGGAAGCGTACTCAAAAAAAACATAGACCAAGATATAACATTGGTATTCAATAGAAAAGAGAAGAAAACAATTGTCCAAGAACATTGTCCTGCAGACAATTGCATTCTATGACTGACATTCTATGCAGAAGAACTGAATCTCAAGCCGATCAAATTCCCGTTTTTCACCGCGATGCGGATAGGAGCCAAGGAAATCAAAGCACAGACAGTACTTACATTCTCAGCATTATGAACATTAGGAGGCGACTTGATTTCATTGAACAAGCAAAGAATAAAGACATCGCTAGATAAGCTCACCGGACCTGCGGGAGCGATCAAATTCTGAGAAGCGTTATTGAGCGCAGGAGGACGAAAACTCTACCTAGCGTTTGCAGGAATGATCTCATTGGCGCTCGCTATCTTCAATGTATTGCCTATCCCAGCGCTTGATGGAGGAAGATTGCTCGGCGTCATTATCCAACGAATAGGAAGGTTGAAGCCAGAAAAATATTTTAACGTCGAAGGATACATCAATTTAGTATTCTTCATGGCATTGATGGCGTTGGGAATCTATATCTTACTCAAAGACCTGAGCCGTTTCCGAGAGATCAAAATCCCATTCTTCGGATAACACAATCATAGATAAAAAAAACTCTCCATACTTCTGGAGAGTTTTTTTAAGAAAACAATGAATATCTTTGAACTTTACGCTTTCAACTAAGTTTATTTACTGCAGGAGTCTATCATATGCTTATATTCGTTCGCTTTGCGGATATATCCGGGAAGGTTTTCTTCCAAAGTCTTGAGTCATTCTTTCTTGAGTTTGAGGTATGTTTCATTGAGTTCGGTCAAGACATTGGGATCTACACAGGCCTTGTTCTCAGCCATGCTGATCAATTCCTGGTACGTCTTTTCATAATCAAATTTCTTCTGGAACGCTTCAGAATTGGTATTGGTGACTTTGTGAACATAGACGACAACCCTCTGCCAAAGCACCTGGAATCATGAAAAGATAGACGCTTTTTCTGCAGGATGGCTTTGGATATAAGAAAAGGAGAATCACAACAATATGAGTCCGATGATGAGTTTGATAAGGTTTTTTCTGACAAATGCTTTTTCTTCTCTATCCATAAAAATATCAAAAAGACATAAATAACTGTGTGAGTCATATATTTTTCAGGTTGCTTTTCAAGGATTTCTCAGGGAATGATATTTTCCTTGCAAAAACAACGCCTAAACGATACAACGAGGAAACGATAAAACGACAAAAAAAAATCGTTTAAGCGTTTAAGTGTTTACCCATTTAGTCATTCAGTTATGAAGTATGCATTCGTCCATTGCCGAATTCAGCCAGGAGGAGCACTCGCCGTATTGCAAGACCTCATCGACGAGCAAAAAGACGTACAACACGCCAAAGTATTTACGCTTTTTTCCGATTGCAAAAAAATCGCGACCAAACAGCATACCTATGAGGTAGTGACCGCGTTGCCGAAACGAGTGAACAAACTCTTCGGACGATGCAGCAAAAAAAACATCCCGCTACTTTCACGGCTCTTTGATTACCGCAACCTCATGCTGTTCTACCCGAGCCTAATGAGAGTGCTCTCTAGAAAAATCAAAAAATACCATCCTGATCATATTTTCATTTCCTCCTTCGCCATCGCGAAAAACATCACTCCGATATCCGGCATCAAGACAACGCTCTATCTCCACTCTCCTATGCAATATATCCGGACGCATTATGACGAATACAAAGAGAAACTGACCGGTATCAAAGGGAAGATATTCAATCGGATAGTGCCGAAGCTCAGGACACGAGATCTGAAATTCACCAAATTCGACAGAATATACGCCAATAGCAAATACACCGCACAAGAGGCAAAAAAGCTGTATGACATGGAACACATCACCGTAAAATATCCTCGCATCCCGGGAAAATTCTTCATCCCGGCAGTTCAAGAAACGCCATTGGAATACTATATCTACGTAGGAAGATTGGTGAATTTCGTCAGAGAAACCGACAAGATCATCAGACTCTGCAACGACTTGAAAGTGCCGTTGATCGTGATGGGAAGCGGTCCCGACGAAGCGTATCTCAAATCCATCGCAGGTCCGTCAATCATCTTTATCGGTTGGATCAATGATATCGATGAAAAGATAAAAATCATAAGTCAATCAAGAGGGCTGATCAATCTAACGAAAGAAAGTTACGGAATCGGAACCGTGGAAGCGATGCTGCTCGGCGTACCCATCTTCTGATATGCACAAGGAGCCACTGCAGAATTAGTGGATGAAGACTGTGGGGTGTTAGTGAAAGATAAAAAGCATAATACGCTCGTAGAAAGCTTCAAAAAGTTTATGAGCACAAAACGAGATAGAGAGATGATCGCAAAGAAAATCAGAGAGAAACGAAAAAATAAGTAAAAAGACGATATCGCACAAACCACCCATTTAGTCAACCTATACGCAAGCTTATGTCGCCTTTTGTACCATTACCGCTTCTATGACGACACTCTATGTCGCACAGAAGCTAGTT
>CAZIVH010000016.1:0-14072 GCA_964542965.1 uncultured Candidatus Peribacteria bacterium
ATAGAAAACTCCCGCGTTTTGCGGGAGCTTTTTTTTTGAAATAGTTGATTATTATTTTTTCTTTGGCTCTTCTGATTCTTCTTCGTTTTTTTCTGGCTTCATGAGCGGGAAGAAGACTACGTCTCTCAGATTATCTTGTTCCGTCAAAATCGCTAACAATCTCTCTATTCCCATACCGAATCCTGATTGCGGTGGCATACCATATTCCATCGCCGTGACGAAGTCGTCGTCGCTTGCTGTCGCTTCTTCATCTCCTTTAGCTGCGGCTTCTGCTTGTTTATCGAAGTTCTCTTGCTGTTCGATAGGGTTTACAAGCTCGGAATATGCTTTGCAAATTTCTCGTCCGTTGACTAATAATTGGAACTGTTCTACGATATTGGTATCTTTGTCAGATACTCTTGCCAATGGTTGCATGATGACTGGATAGTTGTAGATGAATGCAGGTCCGATGATTTTTGGTCTCAATACTTTCTTGTAGAGATAATCGATCAATGTTGTCGTTCCCATCGTGTCCATCTTTTCGAATTCTATCCCTTTGGCTTTGATGTCTGCTCTCAGCTTGTCTGCATCGTCCATTCCGTATTTTGTGATATCTATGTCGCTAGCTTCTTCGATACCTTTTGTGAAGTCTATCCTTTTCCATGGTGTCGTGAAATCCACTTCCTTGATGTTTCCGTCTTTGTCTTTGACGTTCAATTTTTTGGAAAGTCATAGATTCTCGAAGAGATAATCGAACATCTTTTCCGTAAAGTTCATGTTATCTTCATAATTCCGATAGACAGCGTAGTGTTCGACTTGAGTGAATTCCTGTAAATGACTAGGATCTGATCCTTCGTTTCTGAAATCCTGTCCGATCTCGAAGACTTTTTCGAATCTTCCTACGGTTGCTTTCTTTAATCCAGTCTCAAACGCTATTCTCAAATATACATCGGTGTCGAAGTCGTTGTGGTGGGTGATGAAAGGTCTTGCAGCCGCTCCCGAAGCAGCGTTTCCGAGAATATTCGTCTGGATTTCGGTAAATCATTCTTGCTTGTAGAAGGCTCTCATGACTTCGTATAATTTAGACTTCAGCAAGAACCTCTTGTAGGTTTCCGGATTCATGGTGAGATCGAGATATCTTTTTCTATATAATTCTTCCTGATCGCTGAGTCCGTGGAATTTTTCCGGCAATGGCCTAATAGCTTTCGCCAAAAATTTGAATTCTGACACGAATATCGTGAGCTCTCCTTTGTGTGTTTTGAACACTTCTCCGTGTACGCCGATGAAATCGCCCACATCTACCATCTTTTCCATAAATTTGTATGCAGTCATCCCCGTTTCGCTGCCGTCATTCAAGGTATCTACCAAACCGTCATTGGTTATAATTTTGCAGTTGTCGCGATGAAACATGAGTTGGATTTGCTCTGTGCTGTCGAGCAATTTTGCGAACGCCAACTTTCCGTGTGAACGGTAGAGCATCACTCTTCCTGCAGTTTTTACTTGGATTTCCGGATTTGGTATGATATCGTTGATATCGCGATGTTCCTTGGTTTCGTAATCTTTTATGATATCGGAAATCAGATCTTTTTTGTCAAAAGATTGCGCATAGGGGATGATTCCCATGGTTTTCATTTTTTTCGCTTTTGCGATGCGTGTTTCACGTTCTCCGACGTGATCAATTACTTTGGTTTCTTCCATTTTCTATACCTATTATTTAAAATGATGAGATGGATTAGATAGAATGGACGGGATAGATTCTAATCCGTCTCAAAATCCATCTAATCTGTCTGTTTGTTTAAACTCAGATTTTGTCTGCTATAGCTTTCATGCTATCAATCGCTATTTGTAAGAATTCATCGACCGTAATTCAAGCTTTTTCTACATCGGCGATGAATTGCCTATTTACGTTTGCTGCAAAGCGAAGTTCTTTCAATCTCTTTTTGATGGATTTTACTTCCACTCATTCGATTTTTTTGTCTGGCCTCATAAGCGTATATGCATAGATGAGTCCTGTGATATTCTCTCCCGCAGCCAAGGCATAATCGAATTTTGTCATTCTTGTTTTGTTTCCTGGTGCTATTCATTCTGTATGCGAGAATATAGCATCGAACATCTCTTGGATATCATATCCTTCTGATTTCAATATCTCGATGGTCTTTTTTCCATGTTGTGCAAGATCCTGGCCGATGATATCCAGATCGAGATCGTGAAGGAGTCAGGTGATTCCTCGCAATTCTTCATTCTCTCCTAACTTTTTTGCTAATCCTCTCATGACCGCTTCAGTCTCTATCGAGTGCAATTTCAGATGTGGCGAGGTAAGATATTTATCTATCAATGCTTCTGCTTCAGATTGAGTTATTGTTGTCTTCATTTGGTGTATTACTTCGTATAAAAATTTTTGGTATTGAAGGTGGTTTGGAGACTGACTTGGAAGTTGTCGATAGTTTGCATACCGAGCTTTTTTTGCCGGATTTTGCCGTAGAGTTTGCTTGTCAATTGTAACGTAAAATAAGGATTTATCTGCACTTCGTTTTCTGCAAGCGCATATTGCGGGTTTTTTGTCGGTGAGATGGTGATGTTCCAGTTGCTGATCGTGATGTTTTTTTGGAACAGGTCGACTCGTCCGTCATCTTTGTCAGCTGGAATCTTATAATTTGCGTATATTGTTCCGATTCCGCTTCCGTTGCAGATGAATCCCTGCGCATAATCGCATGCTCGTGTGTCTATTTTTCCATCATAGACGCCTGAAGCGTTGTTTATGTTGAAGTCGTGATTATTCCCTGCATCAAAACCTCTGAGTTTCAATATCTGCAATGTATAGAGTTTTTCGCTGTCTCCGCTTATTACAGCATCCCCATTCCAGTCTCCGCTTTCCACTAGATGTCTTCTTATCAACACTCTGGATGTCCCATCTTGGGAAATCAAATATAATTCTTTGGTGTTTTCGCTATCTTCTATAGCATCAGGTCATTTCATGACGTTTTCGTCGTCATCATCGTTCCATGCTCATCCTATATCGTCGACGTCGTTTTTTACGTCCCTGAATTGCCGATAATATTGTCCGAACGATTGTTTCCCGGTATTGAGACATCATTCGCCGTTTTGTATCCCTGGATTGTTCAGTACGACATATGGCGATGTTTCTCATGGACTTGTCGAACTACAGAAATAGATGTTACGCTGGTCGAATGGCGTTCATGCTAGCGCGTTGTTGTTGCCGTATGCCGTGAAGAGATTGCAATATCCGTTTTCTCATACGTTTCGTTCGAATGGTGTCGTATCGTTATCGCATCCGACGTTCTTTCTGTTGAAATATTCTTCGTAATCGATGGTGTAATCCTTTAGTAATAGATTTATCTTCTCTATTGCATAATATGCGTCTTGTGTGACATTTGTCCTTGCTTGGATATTGTATTTGAGTTTCATCATTCTGCTATAGATATTCAATAGGACGACCAATAGCAAAAAAAAGCTTGTTATGGCTATGATTATTTCCAATATGGTGAATCACTTTTTTTTCATGTGGATCGAACGATTAAACGCTAAAGCGATTAAACGATGCTTTTTTAGCTATTTCGCTTTTGCTTTCAATGAAAAAAGTGAGCATTCCGGCTCACTTTCCTTGAAAAAATATTTATGTTTTGCGTTATCTGACACTGATGGTATATCTGTATCGTTCTGCTCGACCTTCAGAGAATGCATCGAAATCATCGTATGCTTTTGTACTCTTGTCTTCCAAGATGTTTTCCATCTCTTCATATAGATCGTCTGATTTGTTCTGTCGTGTAGTGTTTGTTCTCAATCTAGGATATGAACTTTTGAGGCTACTGATCATGCTATTCCGTGAATCATAGATCGATTCTACTGTGTTCAATTCGCTTGTCGTGAATCCATCGACATCACTATCGTCGTCGTTGGTAGTTCCTACGGTAAAGATCTTTTCTCCTTTGAAGTCGCCGTCTGCATCTTCATCGTAGACAAGCACTTTGTACGAATAGTTATTTCTTTTGAATCTTATGAGATTGGTGAATGTCTTTGTTCCTGCATTTCCTGCTGTGAAAGTGTATCCGTTGGTCTTGTATGTGCTTGCCATCTCAAAATCGTTGGTTGATGTCGTCAATGTTCGTGTAGACGCACCTGATGCTTTTTTGTATACTTCGAACAAAATCTTTCCTCTATATGTCGTATACGTACTTGTGTTGTCTCTTGCTTTGACGGTCACATCAACTCGTTGATTAGTGGTAGGTGTCGTGTCGTCGGTGGTCAGATAAAAATTGTATTCATCATCATTGGTATCATCAGTGTCACCTATGGTGAAGATTTTCTCTCCGTCTATATCATCATCTTCGGAATCCACTACGACTATCTTATATTGATATCCTTCTTTTCTGAATCTTACGAAATCGTTGATAGTCACTTGACCTGCGTTTGATGAGGTGAATCTATATCCATTGTCTTCGTACGGATACTTCATTTCATAATCGCTCAATGATGTGGTCTTGTATCGAGTAGAGTACCCTGGCTCTTTGTATC
This sequence comes from uncultured Candidatus Peribacteria bacterium, assembly GCA_964542965.1. GTDB lineage: Bacteria > Patescibacteriota > Gracilibacteria > Absconditabacterales > Absconditicoccaceae > CAJBLF01. Next base: position 4,513 of record CAZIVH010000016.1, read on the forward strand.
GTACTTCAAAATCCACGGTCCCTCTATAGGTAGTATCAATACTTGATCCGTCTTTTGCCTTGATAGTGATATCTACATATTCGTTTCTTTCTGGACCGCTAGTATTGCTTGTTACGGTAAAACTATCGGTATCGTAGTTGCTGCTGCTATTGCTTTGGCTGTTTACATAGAATGTCTTATATTCTTCGATGTCGTTGGTAGTATCGTAGATGACCAATCTGTAATCATATCTATCATCCCTGAATCTTACCAGATCGTTGAATTCACGTTCTCCGTTGTCGCTTGACGTGAATGTATACGATGTCTTGGCAAGCGTATAGTATGAAGATGTCGCACTCACTCGTGATGAACCGGATTTTCTTTCTACTTTGAATTTTACCGTTCCTCTATAGTCTTCGTTTGTGGTAGAACCATCGCGAGCTACTACGGTTACATCTACGTATTGATCTTCATCAGGTGAACTTGTGGATGTTGTTACATAGAAACTATCTGTCTCGTTGTCGTCTTCTTCTTCATCATCGCTTTCGTCGTACCCATTACCGAAATCGAAAACTTTATATCCGTCGATATCTTCGTCATCGTAGTCATATATCATGATCCTATAATCGTAATTGTCGTTCAAAAATCTTACCAAATTGCTGAATTCGTGGATTCCATCATCATTGGAATCGAAATCATATGAGGTTTCATCTAATTCATATAACGAACTAGAGGCAGTGATCCATTTGTCGTTGGTATTGTCCCGTCTTTGGATTTTGAATCTTACATTGCCTCTGTAGCTATCGTCTGTAGATGATCCATCTCTCGCTTTGACGGTGATGTCGATCCGTTCATTTTGGTCAGGATTGGATGGCGATGCAGAAATATAGAAATTGTCAGTCTGATTGTCATTCTCATTATTTTCCAAATCATCTTCAGCTCGATCTTCATTGTCCCGATCATATACCCGTTGAGGATAGGTCCGTATGCTGCTGCTGCTCGGTTTCCCTTCCCGATCGATCGGTGCTGCATTGTCGTATCTTATCCGGAGCTTTATCCTGCTTGGATTTTTCCCATCATAAGGGAATTCTCCATTACAGTTGGTTATACTTCTGAGCGTTGAGCTAGGATCCATGAGATCACATCTGAGGTTGGCTTCTGATCCACCATCGAGATCTGTCTCTATTTCCCGTCTTTTGCTTCCTGCATCTTTGATGCTCACACAGGCGGTTATCCCGTTAGCGAATTCCACTTCCTTGCAGCTTGTCCCTGCAGATGTGTGCATCGTGCGTCCTGCAATCATCCGGATGATTGCTGCGGATATTCCTATCAGACCAACGCTTAATAAAAACTTTTTCATGATATTATGGTAAATGGGTAAAAGTGCTTGTTACATAGGATATGCTGGAGTATAACTGCTATTATATACGCTTTTTTCGATCGCCTTGTATTCATATTTTTTTATATCGGTATTTTCTTGCTTTTTCCCTTCTAGGACATAAAAGAACTCATCTGTTTTCTCTTTTTGCGGATTGTATCATTTGTCTTTCTTTGTCAGTTTTCTGTTGATTGAGAAATACACTTTATCGTTTTTTGTATATCGTTTTGCTGTTTCTTTTCATTTTTCTTTTTTGGTTACGAGTTCTCGCTTTTCTTCCTTACATTTTTTTGTTATCAATTCCTGCATCGTTATACAGAATTCTATTCTTTTGAGGACTTCTTTTTTCTGTTCTACAGAATCTTTTTTTGGATTGGTGATATCTTCTTTGAATAGCGAATTCATAAACTCTATTGCGTATGTCGTATCGTTTTGATTATCTAATGGAGTGATATAAATAAAATCAACTCCTGGATTTTCATATTTTATTTTGTAGGTGTTTTTGTAAGTGAATTCTACTGACAATAGGTCTTTCGCTACTGTCACGTCAGTTATTCATTCATATCATGACCATGTAGATTTTGTTTTTTCGATCTTTTCCTGGTCCTCATCTTCAATGGTCTTTCCTTTATCAGGCGCCATTTTTTTTGTTGCTTCTTCCCGATGGATATCCTTTTTTTCTTTCGATTTACCTTGTACGATATTCTCTTGTACTGCTTTTTTCGTGTTTTCTGTGATATCGGGCAAATTGCTTGCTTTCCCATCTGCTGCATTGAGCGCTAATGCTGCCGCTCCTAGAGCTAATCCTTTTTTGATTCCCATGATTGTTTTCTTATATATATAAATATACATAATTATATTTATTTTTCTAGATTTTGTCAAATTTTTCTTGTTGATACTTTTGGGCTAATATGTATATTCTTCTGTGGTTTTTTACTCCTTTTTGTGTACTCATGCGTTTTTTCTGAAGATTGTTGAAATATCTTTTACGATCAGTGCTTTCTATCATTGTTTTCATCCTTTTGGTAGGATTGGCGAAAACGAAATGGGATCTGAACGCATATGTCTCTTTCCTTAATGCTAATGATCGATCTGTATTCCACCGATCTCAACCTGCAACTCGGACGGATCCGTTTTGGCCGCATCAGACTACAACAACAGGTATCGACGATCTACTTTCCGATGAGGAGTTAGAGACAGAGATGTCTGGATTGGATGTTTATGATCCTGCTTTTGAAGAAGATTTGAATGCGTTGCCTGATAGTTCTCTTACATGAGCAGATGAAGATTTCTGATTTACTACGGAAACACCTTCTTCCACCTCTTCATCCGAATCCGATTCTACGCTTCGTGATCTTATCAAACAACGCAAATTACCTTAATAATTAATAGTGAAAAATGAATAATGAAAAATGAAAGAATTGCTGGAATAGACTATTGTCTATCACAATAGTAGATAAACAACATACCACATTATTCATCGTTAATCATTCATCATTCATCATTCAGTAATGACGATCGTCTCTCAGAATATCTTTGAACCATTAGTAGCTAAGAAAGATCAATCTTTTGAATTTGTCGATATTTTTTCTGTTTCGGGGAAAAAGAGCATCGAATTATCGGCTCATTCTTCCTTGACCTATCTTATCGTCGTTTCCGGGGCAGATATAGATCTTCGTGTAGTAACCAAAGGTCCGCAATGTTCTTGCCAGATCTTCGGCCTTTTCGCTTCTGACGCAAAGCATCCTATTTCTGGTTCTTTGACCGTATCTCTTGATCATTCCCAGACTTCAGCCGAGGTGGAATTGATCTCTTTTCTTCGTGATTGAGCGAAATCGTCTATTGACGGTTCTATCCTCATCGGGAATCGTCTCGATCATGTCCATGGCCGCTTGCTCGAACAAAATATTGTCTTGGGGAAGGATATCTCTATCAAAACTTTGCCGAAACTGAATATAGCTTCTCATGATGTTCGCGCTTCGCATGGTGCGACGGTCGATTCTTTGGATCAACAGAAGCTCTTCTATATGATGAGCAGGGGATTGACCAAAGAGCAATCACAAACATTATTAGTGAACTGATATATTGAGTATGTTTTGTCGCATTTTAGCGATATCGATGACACAGAGAAAAAACAGATATATACACTGCTTTCTTAGTGCTTTTTGGGCGCTTCGTTCTAAACTCATAATAAACGCTTCGCTAGGACTTACTTTTTCTCTTGATAGAAAAAGTAAGCAAAAAGATCAAGCCGGATGCTATACTCTGGATGAATGCTTCATATATGCACGACCTACGTCTCGCCTCCAACCCTGCAAGCAGGGGCCCATTCCGGACTCGTCCATGTCAACAGCTTCATCTCCATTCTAATTCCTATCTCGTGGCGAGCATCCGGTGTTGTTATAAAGTTTGTGGAGTAATGGCTCATGTTTTGCTCATTACAAAAAATAACGAAAAAGAGTCGAGGGATGCTCAACTCTTTTTTTCATAAAGTGCGTCGATTTTCTCTTGCGTGATCTTGAAATCATAGATTTCTTTGTCGGTCATTTGTCTTCCCAATCGTTTTTCCTCGTTTTCTATGAGTGCAAAGAGGACCATCGTGTTGTGGAATACTTGTGGATTTGGCATTACGAATCCTTTGTAGCCTGGTTTGAATTTGGTATAAGGACACGAAGCGGGGAGCGTGAAATCAATGTTTAACGCTTGTTTGATATGCATACATTCCCCTGGTTTCAATCTGTTTTCGTAGATGGTGCACAGATTGTTTTTCAAATGTTTGCATGTGTTGATCGGATCTACGATGACGATATTGTTCAGGCGATATTTATTGTGGCAACATCGTCCACAACGTTGACATATCTTTTCCCAATTTTCGTCACTGATGGTGTTGATGTCTTGTTCCATTTTTATTATTTTTTATTACTATATATAATTATGTGTTTAAGTCAAATATACTTTTTTTGTTGTTTTATTTTCCATCTTCCCTATATTTCTTTGTATGAATTACAGAAAATTTGCATTAGTGAAGATTTTTCTGCTGATCGCCGCGTTAGGTCTTGCGATATTTTTGGCGTTTGATGAGCGCTCTTCATCGCTGACTTCTGATCAGCAGATTGTCTTTGTTTTGGATCTCAATAGGACCATGAATACCCAAGATGTCCTTTCTGGCACTAGGCATATTTCTAGGATCGCTGCTGCGAAATCTCTGATTGCCCAAACCATTCTTTCTGAACCTGGATTTTCGTATGGACTCGTTATTTTCAATGCCCATGCTGATTATATTCTTCCTCCCACATTTGATACATGAACGTTTCTGTTGTATCTGAGAGGCATCACTACCAATGTCTTGCCTGCCGGCAAAAAAGATTTCACCGCCTTAAGCTGAATGTTTGAAACTTCTCATCATACGTCATATATTGTGCTTTCTGACTTTGACGCTGATGATGCTGACTATCATTTTCCTGCTCATACGTCATTGATCGGAATTGGGTCTTCAGCGGGTGGTTTCGTGAAATACGCTAATGGCGTTCGCTATTACGATAACGGTAAATCCGTTTCCAGTGCTCGCAATGACGCACTAGGACGTTCTTTCCATATCTCTTACACGCCTTTGGCGAGTATTGATACCTTTGCCTCACATCATCTGCTTGATCAGTGATTTACCCTTCCGCTTTCGCAGCGTATCTTGCTTTATACTTTGCTTGGCGTACTGGTTATCTTTGCTATAATGCTTTAAAAATATAATGAATAATTAATAATGAATAATTAATAATGAATAATGAAAAATGTATGAGTTATCTTTTTATGACTTATTGTAAAAAAACGATAGTCAATAAAATTATACTTACCAAAATCATTCATCATTAATCATTAATTTTACATCAATAGTGAAGTATGTCAGATATCTCCTTTTTAGCGATTCCGAATATCGAGGGTATGCGTGTCGTCCGATATATCAAGGTTATTTGATCTGTCCTATTGTTTGGAGTCTGTCTGTTTTTTGTTTTGTATTTTTGGATTTCTTATCGCAAAGGAAAACAGTTTTTTCGTCAATTGGACAGCTATGATCAACGCGCTCAAACTCTAGAACGTGAACTTGTCCTCCAGAAGATCCGTAAAAGTTCAGGTAAGGACTTGCTTATATTATTCATTGATTATCTTGAAAGATTTGTTACAAGTAAACATTATGCGAATATCTCTGAGCTTTTGGTTTCGCAATGATTCACTGCCAAAGAGGCAGATGAGTTTGCTGAAATCGTATATACGGACAAATCATTGTCCAAAGAGCTTGAAAACAAAATTCATCACTATTTTACCCGTTAAGCATTGGAATGCTTCTCGATATTGTAGAACAATATGATGCCGAAAAAAAAGCTTTGTTTCGCTGAGTATGGGAAAGAACGCTTTTGCATCTTGCACAACAACAGGATCATAAAAAAATCTTGTCTTTTTTGTGTAAGGTAGGGATTTTGGATATTGATGAACAGGACAAGGTTGTCGTTTTTGGCGTTCCCAATGAGTTTATCCTTACTCAGGTCAAAAAGTTTTTTGCTAAGCCACTCAAAGAATCCATCAATGAGGTTTATAATAACCAATTTACCGTGAAGTTTGTAGTCTATCCTAAATTTGCTAACAACAACGATCTCCTGATCGATCTCAAAAAATTATTGAATATCAAAGAGATAAAAAAATCTGAGCTCAAATCTGAGAATAAAACCATCAAAAACGAACTCTCCGAATTTTTTGGCATTCTCTTCGATCCGAAATTTACGTTCGATACCTTTGTGGTCTGAGCGACGAACAATATAGCTTTTTCTGCTGCAAAATCTGTTGCTGATAAACCAGGACAATCATATAATCCATTGTTTCTTTATGGAACGGTTGGGCTTGGAAAGACACATTTGATGCAGGCTATCGGAAATGATATTATGTCTAAATATCCTGAAAAGGTTGTCGTCTATCTTCCTGTCACCAAATTGATTGACGAAATCGTTACTGCTATCAAGGGGAATAAACTGTCCAATTGGCTCAAAAAATTTGATGATGTAGATGCATTATTGATCGATGATGTACAGTTTTTGGCAGACAAGGACAAAACGCAGGAGATTTTTCACAATATCTTCAATGACTTTCAACTCAAAAATAAACAAATCATTCTTTCTTCTGACCGTCCTCCGAAAGAGCTCGTCCATATCGAACCGAGATTGAAATCACGTTTTGCTCTAGGATTGGTCGCTGATATCAAATCGCCTGATTTTGAGACGAGAATAGCGATCTTGCAATCAAAACTCATGAACAAGGCAGAAGATATGGATTTCTATCTGCTTGAGATCATAGCGAAACATATCAAGGAAAACGTCAGAGAGCTCGAAGGAGCATTGAATATCTTACTCAGCAGAAAAGCGATCTTACACAAAGATATTGAAGAAAATGATGTCTATGAATGCTTAAAAACCTTAGGGTACAAGGTAGAACATACGGCCGATGAAACGCAAACTGTCGTTGAATCCAACAGCAAAAGCGTCAAAAATTTTGATGCACTTGTCCATATGGTTGCACAGTATTACGGCATCGCTGTCCAGGATCTGAAGTCTGAATCCAGAAAAAAAGAAATTACCAATGCGCGTCAGCTCTTGATGCTGTTGGCAAAGAAATATTTCAGTCGAACGCTTGAAAGAATCGGTGATTATTTTGGCGGAAAAGGCCATGCAGCCGTCATCTATGCTATCAACAATACCGAGAAAAAACTAAAAAGCGACAAGGATATGTCGCATGATTATGAAGTGTTTGTGGACCGGCTTGGGAAATAACTAACAGTTAATAACTAACAACTAATAATTTTCGTATTTGTCTTGGTATGGACTATTGTAAAATGACGGCAAGGGACTGCTGTTTTTTTATTATTCGGTAGGTGTTTGATCGGTATTTCGTATGGTTGGATCATTTAATATTTCTGGAGCAGCTGCTTGTTCTTGTGTTGTTTTATAATCGTTTCGGAGTCTCTTATATTTTTCTCATGTTCCTGACAGGTTTTCAGTTGTTCCTTCTTCTTTGGTGAGCTGGTTGGTGATGTTTCAAAATACATTCAAATCTATTACGTAATCTTTGTTTATTCATGTTTGATCGTAGGTGATAGCATCCAAAAATCTATATATACTCGGACCTTGTGTCGTATCATATTCTCCGTTTACATCTTCTTCCACCTTATCTTCTGAGAATAATTCTTTGATCATTTCGTCCCTAAAATTTTGACTTTCTGGGTCTATCTTTTCTTTGAATATTTCTAAATTTTCTCTCCATGTTTTTAGCTCGTCTGTTGTATATCGATTGAAACTCGTATATATGATATTGTACAGATTATATTCATGGATATCACTATCTTTGCTATATGCATCAGCAGAAGGGATATATTCATCCAAGAAACTTTGTGTCTCTTGCATGGCAATGTTTTTTGCCATAGCGTGTTCTATTACGATATCTGCTACTACACTTTCCTGTTGTATGCTAAAATCTGTCTCTTCCAATTTGGCTTCGTATTCATCTATAGTATTTATGTTTTCCAGTGTCTTTGAAATGTTTGCTGTTATCGTATTTTTTGCATTTGCTAATGTCTCATTCAATGTCGGCATTTTGATAGGTAATCTTCAACGTCCTGCTTCACCGTTTTGATCTACATAGAATGTTTCCTCCTCTTTTTTGTAATGTAAAACATCATCAGCGAATATCTCTCCTGTCTCCATATTATAATAAAATGCTAGTTTTTTCCCTTCCATCTCTCCTGAAATTTTCATTTCTCTTTCGTTGAATTCTATCCCTGATTCTAAATCTATCGAAAATGCTTCTTCACTATCATCGATGTTGAAATATTGTCCTATATTTTGTAATAAAGCAGTCACTGCCTTTGTTTTGATTACTTTATTTGTGTCAGTAGTTATCTTTCCCATTGTTTTGTCTGTGAAATATTCTGTGATTTTCTCTTGAATTTTTTGCAGTTTTTCTAGATCTGTTTTTGGAATATTTTCTTCATCTACAATATTCCCTGCTTCATCGAAATTGTTTTTATATTTTTCTAATTTATTTTTTCCTAATAATTGATTCAATGCTTTTTCTCCATCTTCTTTGTATCGATTGCCGATATTATCTTCTATACTTTCTCATATGCTTTCGTTTTCTTTTATTTCTTCTAGTGTTATAGCACTTATCTCCTCATCAGAGATGAAATCTTCTATGTCTGCATTAAATTTTGTCAGATCTGATCATAAATCTTTGTCATATGTTATATCGTTCATAGAACGTTCACTTTTTTCGTCATTATCGGATGTCTCGTCTTTATCTTTGATAATATCAAATTCAGAAAGATCTATCTCTTGTATTCCAAATTCGGTATTCAATGTGTTGAATTGTTGTATATACTCATAATTTTTCTGTGATATCTGATTCTTATTCTTATTTGCTTCGGCGATAATCTTATTTACCGCATAGAGATAACTTACATAGAGATTTCTTTTTTCTTTAGGTATTAGCGGTACGTTAGGATCAGATTCTTTGAGTTGTTTAAATTCTTTGGAGTTAGTTGTTGTTTTATATTTTGCATCTATTTGTGTGTATTTGGTTTCTAGATTACTTCGAAGTTGATCTCTGTATGTTTCTTTCTGGCTGTTTGTTTCTTCTTTCTGGCTGTTTGTTTCTTCTTTCTGGCTGTTTGTTTCTTCTTTCTGGCTGTTTCTTTTTTCTTCTAAATTTTTTTCATTTTTTTTCTTTATTTCTTCGAATTTTGTTCTGAAAAGAAAAATGTTTTGAGCTTGATCTTGTTTTAATTCAAAGACAGCATCAAACATTGGATCATTGAAAATCTCTTTAGTTACTTGTTCTATATTTCCCCAAAAATCTTGTTCGGGTACGATCTGTTCTTTTGCTAAATCTGTGATGGTTTTGCTTAGTGGTTCTTTGATGTCTGCAAATTCTGTATTATTCAAAAAATTCAATCTCTCATCTGTATTTTGTGATGGATCTCCTTGTGGTGGTAAAGTGTCATTTTGATTTTCTAAGGTATTCATATCTTTGTCGAATTAAAACTTATTTTTGCTTGTATGTGTTCAATAATTGTTCCAAAAGTTGTATCTCTCGGTCTAATTGTTTTGATTTTTCGTCTAATTGTTTTGATTTTTCGTCTAATTGTTTTGATTTTTCGTCTAATTGTTTT
>CAZIVH010000016.1:14172-21208 GCA_964542965.1 uncultured Candidatus Peribacteria bacterium
GATTTTTCTTTTAATTTTGCGATTTCTTGATCTAATGTTAATACATCTAAATATGTCTTATATCCTAAATATCGTTGAACTCTGTCTTTGTATACGAGATCATCCGGATGTGTTTTTCTTCGTTCACCACTTTTTTTGGAAAATCTATAGTCGCTGCCTGGCATCTTTGCGAGGATCTCGAATTGCGATAAGGCGAGAATTTTTTTCTGTTCTGCAGTGAGAAGTGTGTCTTGTAAGATAGCATAGACCACTGCTTTGCACTTGATCTGCTCGGTGCTGTCTTTGGTTTCCATGTGTATTTTGAGTTGATTGAAGTATGTGGTGTCTTCTGCGTTTACGAAAGCTCTGATCTGATCGTAAGGGTCTTTGATGCTATCTTGGACTGCTTCAAACTTTGTTGTTTTTTCTGTAGATTGATTGTTCTCTATCTTGACAACAATCTCTTTGTCCGGGTTCTTTTTGAAGACTTCCTTGATCTCTTTTTGGACATCAGCGCTGGTAGGATTGGCGTTGACGCTCAACGTGATAAAGAGGGTAGTCCCTACTACCGCTATCGCTTTGATGAACTTGGATGTTCATTTTTTGGCTGTGTGTTTGATCTTATTGAGCATCTTATATGCGGAGAGAGTAAAATCAGATTATGTATATCATACATAATTTTTATTTGTGTACAATAAATACTTTTCTTTGCGGATCTATCACTTGGATCACCATTTCCAGCTCATTTTTCAGTCTTTTGTTGTCTTGGATAAGTCTCTGATTCTCTTTTCGTAGCTCTTGCACTTTCTTGAAGATATTTACCTTGCTAAGGGTATCCATAAGATTCTTTTTGACCGCTTCTTTGTCTCGCTTTCTTGGTTTCTGGAGAAGCTCGGGAATCTTCTTCTCTGTTTCTGGTTTGGTTACTTTTTTGTCTTCCATGGTTGGGATTAGTAAAATAAATATAAACCAATTATAAATGTTTTTTTGTTTTTGTCAAATTTTGTACTACTTGCTGCAATTCAGGTTACGCTTTATACCAGTAAGTGTTTTTTTTATTTTATAATGCTGTGTTGTGCCTTACTTTTGTCCTACGCCAAAAACCTCTCTTTTTTTTTCTTGGGCGTTTCACCCCAAACCCCGACCCACTTTTTCCCGGCGGAAAAAGTAGGCAAAAACGCCTTTTCTCTTTTTTTCTCGCCATGAGATCAATCTCATGTATTTTCTTTTATCATATTCTGTTAGTTGTCCCTCATCCCGCCTTACGGCTATGGGCTTTCGGGACGCAACACTCGACCTACCATTCACACTGTTGAAGTCATGGCTCGAAATATATTTTTTTCAATATAAAAAGGCGGATATTATCCGCCCCTGTATTTTCTATAGATTGTCTTTTTTTTACGCTTCTACGATCTCTATCACCTGTGCTTTGCAACGCATCATAGCTTGCTGCACTTCGGTAGTATCGATATTTTCCTGTGAAATCACCTGTGCTTGTCTACCGTTCATAGCAAAATTATTCGGCGCTATCATCGCACAGTGTCCGCAGCCGATGCAGCCGGGATGAATGACGAGTTGTTGGGTAGCTGTTTCGTTCATAGTCGTGATTCCCTGGTCGTTCGGTGTTTGGATCTGAGTGTTTGTGGATGTGGTCTGTGCAGGTACGGATTTTGTGCTTTGGCATCCGCCTAGGAAACTAAGGATTCCGCAGATTCCGACGATGCTCGCTATCTTTTTCCGTTCTTTCATGGTCATGGTGTGGTGCTGAGTGATAAATATGATGAGAGTATACAAAAGTAGCTTAAATGAAACTTAAATTGAAAAAAGGGACCAGGGATTTGGGATATGGGACATGTATTGTCCTGATCCCTTGCTCCTATTCCCTTGTCCCTTCCGCGAAGCGGAATTATTTCTTTTCCATGATTTTTTTGATGAGCAATGGCTCTATTTCATCTTGGATGTATCTATCGAGCGGTCTTGCACCGTATTGCGGTTCGTAGATCTTGTCGATGATGTCCTTGATCTGCTTGTCGCTGTATTTTGGCAATGTAATATCTGAATTGTGTTTTCGTGCATCCAAGAATTGCGTGATCTTGTTTTTCATGATTTTGGTGAGTGTCTCTTTGTTGAGATGCTTGAAAACGATTTTGTAATCGATCCTGTTCAAAAGTTCAGGTGTCAGGAAGTTTTTCATCTCTTCCAATACTCTTTCCTTGATCTGTGCAAAATTAGCGTCTTCGGCTTTGTCTTTGCTGCCTGTAGCGAATCCTATCGTGCTCTGCTTCTTTACGAATTCATCTGATCCGATATTTGATGTCATGATGATGATGGTATTCTTGAAGTCGATGAATCTTCCCTTTGCATCTTTGAGCTGTCCTTCGTCGAGAATCTGTAGTAAAATATTCAATACATCGCTGGACGCTTTCTCTATTTCATCAAACAAGATGACTGAATATGGTTTTCTTCTGACTGCTTCGGTGAGTCCTCCTCCTTCTTCATATCCTACATATCCCGCAGGGGAACCGATCAATTTGGAGACGGAATATTTTTCCATGAACTCTGACATGTCGATCCTGATCATCGCATCAGGGTTTCCAAAATATTCTTTTGCGATCAATTTTGCGAGATAGGTTTTACCGACTCCGCTTGGTCCAAGGCACAAGAACGAACCGATTGGTTTGGTGTATTTAATTACTGATAATCTGCTTCTGGTGAGTGTTTTGACAATAGCATCTACCGCTTCGTCTTGTCCGATAATGTTCTTTTTGAGTTCTTCAGATAATCTTCTCAGTTTGTCGATTTCTGATTCGTTGACGATATTGGTAGGGATCCCAGTTTTGTCGGCCAGTACGTTTCCGATATCATCTTTGGTAATGATAGGCCTCAGATTAAGCGGAATATTTTTGTTATTCCTGATTTTGAGCATTTCCTGTTTCGCTTCTTCTTCTTTCGCTTTCAATTCAGCTGCTCCGAAGTAATCCTGTTTTTCTATCGCTTCTTCGATCTTTGCTTGGATCTTTGCTAATGTCTCTTCGAATTTTTTATACTCTTTATCGTTATCTAATTTTTGGTTCATGGTGGATTTTCTTGCACATGCTTCGTCGATGATATCGAGCGCTTTGTCAGGCAAATATTTGTTCATCATATATCTTTTGCTGAGGTTGACTGCTACATCCAACGCTTCTTCGTTGATTTGTACGCCGTGAAAATCTTCGTACGTTTTCTTGAGCCCTATCAAGATATGCTTGCTAGACTCTACATCTGGTTCATTGACTATTACTTCCTGGAATCTTCTTTTGAGCGCTTGATCTTTTTCGATGTATTTCTGATATTCGTTGAAGGTTGTTGATCAAATGAGCTTTATCTTTCCTCTCGACAACAATGGCTTTAGCATCTGTGCCGCATCGCCATTCTCTTGTCCTCCTGCACCGATGATGGTGTGGATTTCATCAATGAAAAGAATGATGTTGTTGGTAGGATCCATCGCTTCCTCGAGGATGGATTTCATCCTGGACTCAAATTCTCCCCTGTATTTCGTACCTGCAACTAATGTTCCCATGTCGAGCAGGAATATTCTTTTGTTCTTGAGTTTGTCCGGTACATCGCCTTTGACGAGCTTTTGGGCCAATCCTTCTACGATGGCGGTCTTACCTACACCTGCTTCACCGATCAATAACGGATTGTTCTTGTTCTTTCTCAACAGCGTATAGATGATCTGATTGATCTCATTCTCTCTTCCGATGATCGGGTCAATCATACCGTCCTTTACCTCTTTGGTCAGGTCGGTCCCGAAATATTCTATCGTGAGTTTTTTCTCTTCTTTCTTTCCTTTGTCGCCGGTGATGACATTGTCTTTTTCGACGATTTCGCTTTCTACGGCATCTAGGAGCATGTTGATGTTGTTCATTTTTTGCAGTTTCTCGATTTTCATAAGTTTGATCTTGTTAACATCTAAATTAAACGTTAAGAAAATTTTACTTAAGATCTGTAAAAAAGCAAACAATCACATATCTGATATCATAGGGTTTTTGGTAAGCTTTTTATAGTTATTGACTAGTGTTTCTATACTCTCTCCCTGGGTCTTTAGGTGGTTAGCAAATTGATTTGACATATCATGAAATGATGCTCAAAATATGATATCTAGATCCAATTTCTTGGTTTTCCCCGTGATATGTTTGTTGATCGCTTGAGAGAGCTTTTTGCTTAATGGCAATTTTTTTGTCTCTTCTCTGTTTGCGACGATTGTCGTTGCATCGTATTTGTTTTGGAAATATCCCTCGAGAATGTCTTCCTCTATACCTAATAGTTTTCGAAAAATCGCATTGAAATCATGGGTTTTGAGGAACATAGCGATTCATCGAAAAAGATCCTCGCCGTGGATTGTCTTCTGTCTGTTGATAAATGCCAGTTTATTTGCGTGCGTTATGCATGAGCTTGAATGGTTCGTAAGCAATGTTTGTATCTGTGAAAACATACGATTCGTGGTCTATATAAAAATCATGTTCTTTTACAGTATATTTTTGATGTACAAATTCAAACAAAAAAATCCATTGATTTCGTTTTTTCGATATGTATATGTGTTCTCACAAACAAAAAAATAAGAAAATATGAGTACCATTGTCTTTGTGCCAAAACAGGTGATTGAAGAATCTTGGATAGGTTTTGTAGATAATAACGGTATAGAAACCGGACTTATCATTAAAAAACTTTCTGACGGAACGTTTTTCATTCCTACAGGCAGTAAAAAAAAGATTTTCACCTTTGAAGAATTGCAAATAATCCAAGCTAATGAAGCTGGTTTTGTGCAAGTGCCATTCATCGTCGGAAGCACTGATTTCCCTGCTGACGATTCGATGAAACCTGAAACCTTCAACTCATTTTTGAAGGCGTTTAAAAAGGCTTTCTTGTCATAAGAAGCCAAACTCTAGTATTAATTCTGACTACGTTTTGAGTCAGATTTTTTTTATTGTTGCTGTTCTTGATTATTTCTTGCTGAAATGTATCGTTTGAGTGTTTTATCGTTTAGTCGTTTTATTATGCTTTGATTTTTGAGGTCGCTCTTCAGTCCGAGCGTAAAGCCTATGAATATTATACGGTTGCGCAAAAGGATACTTCTGGAAAATCTTGAATATCTTCAATCGCTTCAGCCACAAGCTGCTCTATTTCCTGTATTGAAATCCAATGCGTATGGTCACGGATTGAAGCAAGTGGTGAAAATGTTGAGAAATACAGATGTTCCGTATCTTGCTGTCGATAGTTATCCCGAATATGTCATCGTCAAAAAATATTGCAAGGTTCCTATCTTGGTAATCGGTGAAACATTGCTTGAAAACTATAGAAAATTCGATCATAAGAAAGCCACGTTTTGTGTATACAATATGTGAACTATCAGACATCTCGGAAGGTTGGGCAAGGATACGAAGATCCATCTGTTCTTCAATACCGGGATGAATCGTGAAGGTGTCCAGGAGGATGAATTGCCTAATCTCATCAAAGAGTTGCAGAGCCATCCTAATCTAGTCGTCGAAGGGGTGATGTCGCATTTTTTCGATGCGGACAATCTCTCTGATACGAATTTGCAAGATCAGATCCAACGCTTCAAACGCATGTATTACAAATTATTGGACGCATGATTCGCTCCTATACGAAGGCATATCGGCAATAGTGCCGCGATATTCAAGATCGATGACGATTTTTTCAATGCGTATAGACCTTGAATAGCGTTGTACGGATACAATCCTTTCCGTACTGAGGATCCTCTTTATAAAAAATGAAGCAATCTCTTTCCTGTTCTTTCTGTTACTTCCAGGGTTATCAGTTTGCAGACGGTCTGGCCAGGGGAGTGAGTAAGCTATAACCATGAATATAAACCGTATGATAAAGAGACTATTGCAACGATCCCTTTCGGCTATGCAGAATGACTTTTTAGGTCTGCGACTGGAAAAATCTTTATCAAGCATCGTAAGACGTATTTCCGTCAAGTAGGCACTATTTGCATGAATCTCTCTACGTATGTTGTAGACAATGCTGTGCATATCGGTGATGAGGTCGAAATTGTTTCAGACAATCCTCGTTCAAAGAATTCTATGGCGGTGCTTGCTGAGCAGAGTGGAACTATCGTCTATGAAACGCTTGTTAAGCTTGATCGCGGTATTAGACGTGAGATAATATAAACGTAATTACTGATATAGGGGACAAGGTGAAAGGTACAAGGTTCCTTGTCTCTTGTCCCATGTTCCAAATTACAAACTTGTTTATTTGCTCAATTGATTAGTATGGCTTTTGTATATGCGCTAATAAGTGTTTTGGTTGTGAGCGCTGTCGCTTTGATCGGTATCGTGACTTTGGGGTTGCGCGCTGCAATGCTCAAGAAGATTGTCCTTTTGTTGGTCAGCTTTTCCGCAGGCGCGCTGTTTGGCGATGCTTTTTTTCACTTATTGCCTGAAGCGATAGAACCGAATTGATTTACCCTTGCAGTATCTCTTCGATTGCTTGGAGGTATACTTTTTGGTTTGATTACGGAAAAAGTCATTCGCCGAAATCATTGCCATATGCCGATCACTAAGCAACATACGCATCCGTTTGCGATCATGAATCTGGTCTGAGATATGGTCCATAATCTGATTGATGGCTTGATTATCTGAGCGAGCTATCTCGTCAGCATTCCTCTCGGTGTCGCTACGACATTGGCGGTCGTCTTTCATGAAATCCCTCAGGAGATGGGCGATTTTGGTGTACTTATCCATGGCGGATTTAGCAAAAAGAAAGCGTTGTTGCTCAATTTCCTAACAGCATTGACTGCGGTGATAGGAGTTATTATTACTTTTGTTATCGGCAATTCTGTCGAAGGTGCTGTATCGGTATTGATTCCGTTCGCTGCAGGTACGTTTATCTATATCGCAGGTTCTGATCTTATCCCTGAGCTTCATAAAGAAAATAAACTTTCACAGACTTTACCTCAGCTTCTTTTCTTTCTCATCGGTATCGGACTGATGGCGAGCTTATTGCTGTTCGAATAATATATTTTTTTTACTCTTTAATTTTTTCAAACGCTCCG
>CAZIVH010000017.1:0-7035 GCA_964542965.1 uncultured Candidatus Peribacteria bacterium
ATCCTTGCTATCGTGACCGATCACAGGAAAATGGAAACGATCGAGAAAGGAGAACAAGAAGCACTCGGCGATTATCGATACACCAAAGGCGTAGCCACTATCGTCGGTACGGGCATCGCTCCAGGAAGCGTCAACAATAATATCATCCAACACACAGATATCTTCTATAGCCTCAAGCAACTCACGAGCAAATGACTCGTCATGATCTCAAAAATATTTAACGACGCATTTTCCAATACAAAAAAAAGAGACCGATGATTGGTCTACTGTCGCTATTTCCAGAAGGATAATAAATATACTATTGTACAATGAACGGGCGGTACAGCATTCAATGAACTTGATGAGATTCCCAATAGGTATCGTTTTGTCCAGAAATATATAACTTCCTATATCGCCTTCCAGCAATGATCCTGATCAACGGGGAAAGACGGCAGCGACATGATAATTATCGCCCATCAATGATCGCCGTTGGATGCGCCGGAAAACTCTCTCGAAGGATTCCAATTGGCAAAAAAACATTGAGCCAATGGCATAGAGATGGATATTTCGTATACCAAAGACAAGCAGAATATCGTGATCCATGGAGAGAAAATGCGAGCTACCACCTGTGGACAAAGCCATATCGTACGGAAATACGACAGTGCGTATCTCAAGGAAAAATGTCCCTTGAAAAACGGTGAGCAATTGAGAACGCTTGAAGAGATGTTGAAATCATTGGACGGATTGTTCGATTATTATTTCGTCGATATCAAAGTATACACCACCAAAGATGCAGAACAACAAGTCAGAGATGCCATACAGACCGTACAAAAACTCGGTATGCAAGACAGAGTCATCTTCAGTAGCTATGACAAGACCGCTAACTATATCTTATGATCTTACAAGAATATCATCGCAGGACGAGACACGTTTGATATCGGAGATATCGCTTCTCTTGCCAACGTCAGCCATCGCTACTTCATGACACCTTATACCAACATCACCGGAAGCGTCGTCCAGGAAGTTGATGATATGGCAAAAAGATTAGTGACCTATACCGTCAACACCACATGAGATTTGACACAACTCTATAAACAAGGAGTCCGTATCATCATGACGGATAACGTACCGCTGATCAAATGATATGCGGACAAGTATCTAGGGAAATAAAGATAATAGCACAATTAAAAAAACTCCGCATCCACGGAGTTTTTTTGCAATGAAGACTATTTTAGTATTCTTCACATTTCACGATGTAATAATTTTTCTCGTGTCCGCATGATGGACATTGTTCTGGTGGATTCTTTCCTTTGAACACATATCCGCACTTCGTGCACATCCATTCGATATCTTCTGCTTTTGCTCGCAACGTACCATCGACTAGACGATCGTGCAATGCTTGATATCTCGCCTCATGATGTTCTTCTGCGTGAGAGATCGCCCTGATCCTCGCAGCGATTTCCGGCAATCCTTCCTCTTCTGCGATCTTAGCGAATTCAGGATAGAGCACTTCATGTTCGTGATTCTCGCCATTGATAGCGTATTGGAGATTCTCCAAGGTCGTTCCTTTTTTGACGAATGCTGCCGTACCAACCACTATCTCATCCGTATCTTCACCTAACTTCTCTTTCACCGTCTGGATCATCTTGAAAAATCGTGATGCATGTTCTCTCTCCTGTTCAGCCGTCTGTTCAAAGATTTCCGCAATCTGAAGATATCATTCTTTCCTTGCTGCGCTGGCATAGATAGCATAGCGATTCCTTGCTTGGGACTCACCTACGAACGCTTTGGTCAGATTCTCTAATGTTTTTCTCATCGGTATCTCGATAAAAAAATAAATCAATTACGGATGATATAGTATTTTCACTGAGAAATACCAGTCTTTTTGTCGATAAAATCGATATGAACAAGAAACAATACTTATCTTGGCTACTTTTTTCTGGAGGTCCCTCTTTGGAAAAATTTCTTTATCTCACGAATAGAGAGAAACAGCAATCATCCTATCAAAGGGAATAGCCAGTCTTTGAAATCCATTGATCAGAAAGCGAAATATTCATGCACCACAGGAGCATAGACTAGCGTCATAATCAATCCTAAAGCGATTGCTATGGTAAGAAGCAATCTTTTGTTTGCTCGTATGTAAGGGGTGAATATCGATCCCATTCACGCTCTGCGCGAAAAAATGTTCGCAAACTGACAGAACATCAGGCTCGTATATGTTATGGATGTAGCTATAGGATAATGAAATGTATCAGCACTAAACGTAGCTAATGTAAATCCATGGGTAAAGAGATAGATGAGATAGTTCGAGAAAGCTATTCCTCACATCAAGATCCCTGAGAAGAGCAAATCCCATATGACAGGTTTGTTGATAATATGATCATTTGGATTTCTCGGACTTTCCTTCATAAGATTTTTTTGTGCAGGATCTCGCGTGAGCGCTGTCAGCGGTCACATCTCTCCAATCATATCCACTGCCAAAATCTGAAAAGGATTGATAGCCATCGGCAATCCAAATAATGCTTTCATCGCAAGACTCGGCAAAACGACAAAAAGCTCTCCTCCATTGGAAGTGATACAGGAAACTATTGTCTTCTTAAGATTCTCGAAGATTATCCTTCCTTCTCTGATAGCATAGACAAGTGTATGAAAGCTATCATCAAGCAATACAATCTCTGACGCGTCTTTTGCTACATCAGTCCCTATTTTTCCCATCGCCACTCAAATATGAGCAGCCTTGAGCGCAGGTGCGTCATTGATGCCATCACCTGTGACCGCAACGATATTGTGTGTCTTTCTCAGTAGATTAACTATTCTCAATTTGTCTTCCGGCGATGTCCTCGAAAAGATAATCGATCACTCTTTCTGGAGTATCTGTACAAGTTGAATATCAGATATTGTTTCCAATTTTTCTCCAGCGACCATCGTTATCTTCTCTCCATCTTCCAATCCTATGCGTTTCGCTATCGCTTCAGCAGTAAGTCCGTAATCTCATGTAATCATAATAACTTTAATCTTGGCATCATAGGTTGATTGTACAGCTGCACGCACTTCCGCTCTTGGCGGATCGATGATGTTCAGACATCAGAGAAAGATCAGATCATATTCTACATCCTTCCATTTCCGTGCAGGATCATAGTTTTCCAATGGTTTGTATGCTACACACAGATTTCTCATAGCCTCTTTCGATTGTTCTTCTATATATTTCTCTATCTGATGTTTATCTTTAGCGGTAAGTTTCCTGATGATTTTCCCATCATAGATCTGCGTGCATTTTTCTAGGATCGCTGCAGGCGATCATTTCACATACAATAATTTCTGACCCTCTATGACACGCACAGATGACATCATCTTCCTGACCGAATCGAATCCGTATTGATGCAACTGAGGCGTGATCTGATTTATCTTGTTGGTATCTATTCATGCTTTCTCTGCTAGATTAATCAATGCCGCTTCCGTAGGATCGCCGATGGCATACCGTGTCATATGCTCATCATCCGGCGGATTTATTCTCGCATTGGAATCCATGAACAAGGCATTGAAGAAATGCTTTCGTGAAATGATGAATGATTCATCAACTTTTTTTTTCGTTTTTTCATCGATGATATCACCTGTCGGTTCATATCCATCACCTTCGATTTCATATCTATGGAAACCAAGCATCATATGTTTGACGGTCATTTCGTTTTTGGTCAGCGTCCCTGTCTTGTCTGTACAGATAACATTGACGCATCAGAGCGTTTCCACGGATGCTAATTGTTTTACCAGCGCTTTGTTTTTTGCGAGTCTACCCGCAGCTAACGATAATGCAATACTCACCTGTGCAGGTAATCCTTGCGGAATCATGGATGCAGAGATTCCTATAGCGAAGATGAAGGCTTCTCTCGGCGTAAGATGAGCGAGCAAAGAAACAACAATCAGGATACCACACAATATAAGCGTCCCTATAGTAAGTTTTTTTGCAATATTCTTCATCTCCATCTGGAGCGGCGTAATCTCAGGCACCTGTTCCTGAGAAAGATTAGCTATTCTTCCCAATTGTGTTTTCATACCGGTTGCGAACACCACGCATCGCGCATATCATGTCGCTACCGTCGTTCCCATCCATACGCAGTTATTCCTTTCGGAGAGCATGACATCACCCCCTATCTCATGCGTAAATTTATTCTGAGGATTAGATTCTCCCGTCAGAGAAAAATCATTGGTTTGAAATTCAGATGCTTGGAGTATTCTCATATCTGCAGGAATGCTGTCTCATTCTTCTACATATACTATATCACCCGGAACGAGCTCTTCTGCAAGTTCCTCTATCATCACTCAATTCCTCTTCACCTTTGCGTTTGGATGGATCATCTTTTTGAGAGACTCCATGATTTTTTCGGCCTTGGCTTCCTGGATATATCCGATGATAGCATTGATCAATATGATGATCGTCAATATCGTTGCCCCTCTATACTCCTTGAGATAGATCGAAATACCGTCGCTCACCATCAACAGTATGATCAGGATATCTTTGAATTGCCTAAAAAATTTCAGCAAGATCGATGGCTTGCTGATTCAGGTCAACATATTTTTTCCGTAGATCTTTTCCCTGATGAATACGTCCTCCCTTTTGAGCCCTTCAAAAGAAGTCCCAAGTTCGGAAAGCGCTTCTTGAGGAGAAAGCTTATAGAAATCGTCTTTCATAAATTCCATAGGTACTAAGGGAATAAAAAGACAGCATAATTATACCTGAATGTGTTTTTTTGTCAAATTCGGTTTTCGATTGAAAGCAGTGGACAAAACATACCATGACGGTATGTTTTTTTACCCCTTATATATAGTAGTATGAAAAAAATCGCTTTACTTTGAATCTTAGCGTCAGTGTTTTTAGCTGGCTGCAGCCAACCGACACAGACAAAAAATCTCGATGATTTCGCTAAATGTTTGACTGAAAAATGAGCTATTATGTACGGAAGCAAGACCTGTCCACATTGTCTAGATCAAAAACAAATGTTCGGTAAAAGCTTCACTTACATCACCTATGTGGAATGTACAGAAACCCCTGAACGCTGCGCCAATTTGCAATGAGTTCCTACTCGGGAGATCGGAAAAGGAAACTATCTTGTAGGGAAACAGGAGTTTGCGGCATTGGCTGAGGCGACTGATTGTGTGTTAGCTGAATAGTCTTTTTATTCTTTTCCTCTTACCCATGAAAAAAACACTGCTCGTTAGTATGCTCTTAGTAGGATTTTTTGCTGCATGCTTTGGTACCTACACCACAACATCCACCGAATACAAGACTCCCATTCTCAAGACCGCATTGAATTTCCACGCAAGCTATGCCAACGGTAAAGTCACTACTTCACGGGCAAATATCAATGTCGTCACTAGTAGTGCAATGAAACGATACAAAGTAGTAAAATCAGCAACCAACCATTTTCCGGTCTATCCTGATGACGGCTACATTACCGCTATCTGAGACAGATCACAGACGAATTTCACGGAAACGAATCCGTCCAATGGAACGCGATACTACAGAGTATGCGCCATTATGGAAGATATGAATAGATACTGCAGCAATGTCGTAGAGCTCACCATCAATACGGCAGAGAATACCGCAACAACTACAACTCCACCAAAGACCATAGTGACTCCCTTGACGTCAAGCCTCAAAACAACAATCGATAGTTTGGTCGTCGCTTTCATGGAAAAATTGCAAGCGAAATATCCAAACAACATCTCTTCAAGAATCACCCTCCTCGATACGTTGATCAATAAAATCGGTACACTCGCAACCGGAAAAAATGCATCGCTATTCACCTATCTCAAGGAGAGATTACAAGAACAGGCTGACATTCTCAGACTTCAAGATTTACTAGATATCTAATTTTCCCTCCATGGGTACAGAAGGAATAAAAGCTAAAGTCATCAACCGTCAGATGTTGACAGAAAACGTCATGGAATTCACCATTGAGACCTATGAGGAAGTAAAAGTCTTTCCTGGGCAGTGGGCACTTTTCCTTTTTGAAGACGACCAAGGTCCATTTCAGAGAAGCTATTCCATCGTAGACCAGGACACCGACAACGAAAGGACTATGCTCATCTTCGCGATCAAGCTTTCCCAACATGGCAGATGAGGCGCAATGATCAGAAAAATACAAATAGGCAACGAAGTCACTATCAAAGGAATCTTCGGTGACTTTATCCTTCAGAACACCCAATTGCCCAAAGTGTTTATCTGACTATGAGCAGGCATAGTCCCTTTGCTCAATATGGCGAAATATTGTACAACGGAGAAACAGCTCTTTTTCTCTGTGCCGTTCAAAAAGGATCTTTTTTACGAAGAAAGGATCAGAAAAATTCACGGAATGGGATATAAAATCTACATCTCGCAGGAATCCGTACCTGGGTATCAGTCAGGAAGAATAGATCTTATCAAAGAGCATTTTGATCCAAATACAGAATTTTACCTCTGTTGACAACCTGAAAACATCGAAGAAATTGTATGAAAGCTAACGTTTTTGGGGTTCAAGAGAATCTATACAGAAAAGTTCTAAAAACGCTTGATTTTGTTCCCGATATCTATATACACATCCCACGAAGTTTTTTTTGTGTTGTCTAATTTGCGGATATGCGGACATGATGTAATTGGTGTAGCATAGCAGACTTCAGCTCTGTTCGTACGGGTTCGAGTCCCGTTGTCCGCTACTTAGCTTCTTAAAAAAAATATGGGCAAACAAATCTTGATAGGATTGGTAATCGTGGGAATGTGATGAGTGTTGGTATATTTTTCATGAGCTATCGCTGAGATATTCGGAAGCATAGAGCGATTCGAAAAAAATCTCTGAGGCACAAGAAATGGACTGATTCTCTTCGGATTCGGCATCATCATCATCGGATTGCTGGTACTATTCGGAGTGATACCTACATCATCGCCGACAGAAAATATCGGAAGTTTAACCACTGCACCGGCGATTCAATAACAATATGGGGAGATGGCAGAGCGGTCAATTGCATCAGACTGTAAATCTGACGCCTCACGGCTACGTAGGTTCAAATCCTACTCTCCCCAAA
>CAZIVH010000017.1:7135-20735 GCA_964542965.1 uncultured Candidatus Peribacteria bacterium
TGGGCCCTTAGCTCATTTTGGTAGAGCACCTGCTTTGCACGCAGGGGGTGAGGGGTTCGAATCCCCTAGGGTCCAAATGTAAGTAACTTCCAAGTTTAGAAGCTACGCTCCTGTAGTTCAATGGATAGAACAACAGCCTTCTAAGCTGTGGATCCAAGTTCGATTCTTGGCAGGGGTAGATAAAAATTACAAATTTAGAATTACGAATTATCAATAAACAAATATCATTTAATTCGTAATTGAAAATCTGTAATTGATAATTCATTCCGTGCTCTCGTCGTCTAGTGGTTTAGGACATCACCCTCTCACGGTGGAGATCGCGGGTTCGAGTCCCGCCGGGAGCGAATATATTTATCTTTTGACTACTCTATGGACGCAAGACCCAATACCTTCAACAAAGACAGAGTGTTTATGGTGTACCTGAACGAACAAATCAAGGCGCCGAATATTGTTATCATCGACGAAACAGGAACAAACCTATGAACATTCCCGAGAAAAAGAGCTCTCGAAATGGCTGAAGAACAAGGCAAGGATCTAGTCCAAATGAGATATGATGCAGAGACCATGACTTCGACAGTAAAACTGGTCGATTATGGGAAATATATGTATCAAAAATCCAAGGATGAAAAGGAAAAAAAGAAAACCATGAAACCCACCACCCTCAAGGAAATAAAGATCAGTTATGCTATCGGAGAAAACGATCTCCAAATGAAAATGAAAAAGGCGATCGAGTTTTTGAAGGACAGATATAACGTTAAATTCTTCATCAAACTGAGAGGAAGGGAAAAAATATACGCAGGCAAAGCTATCGAAAAACTCATGAAAATAAAAAACGACTTGGCGGAGCATGGTAAATCGCAATTTGAGACTCCGAAGCAAGAAGCTCAATGATATAGCATCATTTTATTCAGTAAATAATACTATGGGAAAAGGGTTAAAGACTCATTCGTGAGCAGCGAAGAGATTCAAGATCACCAAAGGAAAGACCAAAAAAGTGTTGTTCGACAAGGCATGCAACAATCATCTTTTGACGAACAAAGGAAATAACAACAAAAGAGAGACTTATGGAAAATCACTATCCAAGACCTATGTCAAAAAAGTGAAGGCTTTATTTCCTTATAAATAATAGGTAAAATGGTAAGAGTATCAAACGGGCTTCAAAGACAAAGAAGACACAAAAAATTCATAAGACTTGCTAAAGGATTCAGACTCTGAAGATCCAACGTATACAAGCAAGTGAGATTGGCGTTGGTCAAACAAGGACAGCACGCCTACAAAAATAGGAAAGAGAAAAAGAGAGACTTCAGAAAGCTACGGATCGAAAGATTGTCTGCAGCTATCAGAGAACAATGAGGAACCTACAGCAGATTCATAGGACGCATGACCGAGAAAAATATCTTGCTCGACAGAAAAGTGCTCTCCAATATCGCAGTAGCTTTCCCTGAAGTATTCAACAAGATCTATACAGAAGTTGTCAAATAAACAGCTGAAAAGCTGTTTTTTGTCACGGCGCCCGGATGGTGAAATTGGTAGACACAAGGGACTTAAAATCCCTCGGTAGCAATACCTTGCCGGTTCGATTCCGGCTCCGGGCAATTAATAAAAAAAACAAGTTACCTCGTAGCCAATAATGAACCCACCCAAGCGTCGAAAAACGCTTACGTGACGGCCTGTCCCACTAAATCGGGACCCTATTCCAGCTGCGAGCCATCGCTTTAGACGTCGAAATGAATGCTTTGTAAGACGTGTAACAACGTAAAAAAGTCTTGCATTTTGATGGAATAATTATATATTCACACGGCTAAAAGCATTTTTTTATTCACAAAAAATTATAATCAATGGGATTCACAGTACGAAGGACCTGAGATCTAAACACCAATGAAAGACTTATTTCTTTCTACAAGAAAGAGCTTCGGGCATCTCACATCTTAGACAAAGCTAAGAAACAAAAGCACTACAACACCAAACGATATAGAAAATTCGTATCGTTCAAATTTCCTAGTGCAAGAAGATATAAAAGGCTCAAGGCTATTGTCTCTGATGCATATAGAACCAATAAGAAAAAGTACAATACTTTGGCACAGCTTTGAAAAATCGTTTAAACGCTTGAGCGATATTTTAACTTGTTAATATTTATTCGTAATGCATGCTGTTGTAGAATTCAAATGACATCAATATATCGTACGCGAAGGAGATACCATAACCGTCGATAACGTAGACATAGCTGAAGGAGAGGTACTTAGCATAGACCATGTCCTTTTGGCATTTGACGACAAAGGAGACAAGGTTGTAGTGGGAAATCCATATATCGCTAAGGCTAAAGTCGATTGTGTAGTGACCAAACACCAGAAATGAGATAAAATAAGAGTCATCAAATTCAAAAGAAAAAATAGGTATCAGAGAACGATTGGTTTTAGAGCACACCAAACGATTTTAGACATTAAAAAAATCACCGTTAATGGCTAAGGAATGAGTTTTGGAACGAGATGGAGAAGTCCTCGAAGTCCTACCTGCGTGATTCTTCAAAGTAAGGCTCAAGGATGTAGATACCCTTGTCCGCTGCAAAAAATCATGAAGAATGAGCCAATCCAATATTTCTATTATCCCAGGAGATCGGGTTAAAATGGAAATCAACCAATATGACATGAGCCAATGACGCATTATCTTTAGATACAACGATTATAAGTCACACTAATTTATCCATTCTTACCTATGCTATCATGAAAGTCAAAGCTTCCCTAAAAAAAAGATGCATGCACTGCCAAATAGTAAAAAGAAAAGGCATATTGTATGTTATCTGCAAAAAAAATCCTAGACATAAATCAAGGCAAGGATAATTTTATTTATTGTTTACCAAACGAATGTTTAGATTATCAGGACATGTTTTACCGGAGAATAAATCCATCTGGATCGGACTCACTTCCGTATACGGCATCGGACTCAAGAGATCAAAGACCATCCTTGCGGACGCTAATATTCCGCATATGAAAAAAGTCAAGGATATCACCGAAGACGAACAGAAAAAAATCCTCGAACAGATACAGAAATACATCCTCGAAAATGATCTCAAAAGAGAGGTAGCATTTGCTATCAAGAGATTGAAGGAAATCAAGTGTTACAGAGGGATGAGACACAATCTCGGACTTCCTGTCAGAGGGCAATTAACGAGAAAAAACGCAAAGACAGCGAAAAAACTTATGGGAAGATCAAAAGTAAGACCAGTACTTAAGAAATAATCGAACATTGAACATGGAGAATTGAAACATTGAAAAAAAATATCTCCATCTTTCAATATTTCAACACATTTATCATTTATCATTAGTATAAAAGAATGGCTACACCTGCAAAAGCAAAAAACGCTACTCCAAAGAAAAAGAAAGATCTGAAAATAGATTCTGGAGTCCTTCATGTCCAAACTACCGAAAACAACACCATCCTAACGCTTGTTGATGACAATGGAAATAAGGTGCTCGGAGGAGGAACAGGAAAACTCGGATACAAAGGAAGCAAAAAAAGCACCCCATATGCTGCAGAGCTTTTGACGAAACAAGTTCTCAAGGAAGGACAAGGTTTGGGTCTCAAGGAGATTGGCATCATCTTTAGGGGTTCAGGATTAGCAAGAGATGGAATCTTCAAGGCTATCAATGAAATCGGTCTTATCGATATCAAATATATCAAGGAAGATACTGCCATACAGTTCGGCGGATGTAAATGAAAAAGACAAAAGAGAGTATAAAATGAGTTCAGACTATAGAATTCAGCAATATACCATAATTATTCATCTTTAATTATTAATTGTTAATTAGTTATGAGGTATACCGGACCAAAATTCAAGTTATGCAGGAGAGAACAGGTAGATCTGTTTGGATCCAAGAAGTATAATGTGAAAAAAAATAGGAACTTGCCTGGACAACATGGTGGCAATATGCAAAGATCTTCCGAATATGGGAAGCTTTTGAGGAACAAACAAGTACTCAAAAGAATGTATATGCTTTCTGAAAGGCAATTTGTTAGAATCGTAAAGGAGATTGCTGGAAAATATTCAAAGAACAAGGATATTACTCACGATACTGCGCTTTTCCAATTTTTGGAAAGAAGAATGGATTCTATCATCTATAGATCTGGATTAGCTAAGACAATCATACAAGCGAGACAGATGGTCAATCATGGACATTTCCTATTGAATGGAACCAAACACAATATACCTTCATCTTTTGTGGCTATCGGAGACAAAATCAGCCTCAAGGACAAATTAAAAAATTCCCCTCTCTACAGCCAGAATGCTGCAGATAACAAAGGAAAGCTTCCTTCACGGGTAAAGCTGGATAAAGCAAGCAACACCGTTGAAGTATTGAATGTTCCGCAAGTAGGAGAACTCGGATTACCAGCCGATCTCCTGAAAGTTATCGAGTTTTATGCGAGAGCATAATCCTGATACATACTAAACAAAAATCTTTTTACTCTTTATTACTTTGCATGCTGGATATACAAAAGTTCATCTGAGCTCCAAAAATCATCGTCTCTCAAGTAGACGATAGGACAACCAAATTTGAGGTAAAGTATTTGCCAAGAGGATTTGGACAGACACTTGGGAATGCATTGAGAAGGATCATCCTCTGATACAGCATAGGATGAGCGATCACAGGATTGAAAATCAAGTGAGTGAATCACGAATACCATGTGATAGATGGAGTAAAGGAAACAGTGATAGATATGATGCTCAACTTCAAGACTCTCCGCTTCAAGGTAGATGAAAAAGCAGACAATATCCAATGGATATCACAAAGATTCTCAGGCATCGGAACATACACATCAAACAATATCAAGCTGCCTGCAGGAATAGAATTATTGAATGAAGACGTAGAATTGTTCGAAATCACAGATCCTTCATTGGAACTCAATATCGACATCAGAATCGAAAAAGGATATGGATACTACAGTGTTGATTACCTTAGATCACGCGATAGAAAAGACGAAGATATAGATGCTAATATCCTTTTGATCGACAATGAATTCAAAGTTATCGACTATGTAAAATATGATGTAGAAGAAGTTATCGAAGACTTCACCGGATCCACAAAAGATCTCTTGGTGATCGAAGTAAGATCACGATTCAAGGGAGTCTCTCCAAAGGAGATCGTGATGTTCGCTGGAGAAGTATTGGCTTCATATGCAAAATTATTCATCTTCGATAATATCTATATCGATAGATCATTCCTCGTGGATATTGAAGATCTCGATAGAGCTCAGGATAAATTCCATGAAGAAACCAATATCAAGACTATGCCTATCGATGCGCTTCCATTGAGCGAAAGGACAAGAAATGCCTTGATCAAGAACAACATCCTCTACGTAGAAGATCTCGAAAAGAAAAAGAAAGGCGAGCTTCTCCTTATGAAGTGAGTCTGAAGAAAAGCTATCGATGAAATCAACAGTGCATTGGCAAACATCGATAAAGCGTTAATTGGATAATAGTTTTTTACTCAATTATATTTTGTTACCATGAGACATAAGTTAAGCAAAATGATTGAACTGGATACAGGAGCGAAGAAAAGGCAGGTATTCGTCAGACAATTATTGACCAATCTCGTAAAGAACGGAAAGACTACCACTACCCCAAAGAGAGCTAAAGTATTGAAGGCTGAAGCAGATGCGTTTTTCGCTAATCTCATCAGAATGAGCAAAAAGCTTGAAGAGAAAGACGCAAAAAGAGAATGCATCAGACTTATCAAAGCTACTATCTTCGGTGAAGAGGAAGGAAAAAAAGTCTTGAACGTGCTCTTACCCAAATACAAGGAATCAGGAGCTACCTCAAGTTTCGTAGCTGACTACAAATTAGGATATAGAGTCGGCGATGGTGTCCAGAAGATATTATTGAAATTATTATAATAAAGACGGATTAGATCGATAGAGACAGATTAGATTATCTATCCCGTCCATTCTATCTATCCCCTCTCAATTCATTTAATTGTTTTAATAGAGAAGTTATCATGGAATTCACAAAAAAAGACCTCAACAAGACGCTCCGGGTAAAACCAGCGGATATGGACAAGAACAGGAAACGGCGAAGGATAGATGCGACAGGAAAGGTGCTCGGAAGACTCGCAGTAGATATCTCTAAGTTGCTTTTGGGAAAACACAAAGCATATTATTCCGATTTCCGGGATGCTGGTGATTTCGTGTTAGTCGAGAATATCGATAAGATAAAAGTCACTGGTAAGAAACTCCAGGATAATGTCATGTATTCCTACAGCGGATACAAAGGAAACCTCAAGGAAGTGACTCGAGATATCCTTATGAAAAAGAATCCTGCTAAGTTACTCACTGCTGTAGTCAGGGGAATGATTTCCAAAAATAAGCTCAGAGACAAGAGAATCAAGAGATTGAAACTCGTTGCTGGCACTACCACTCAATACGATCATTTTAAACCTATTACCCTATCTAAATAATGGCGAATCAAGAATACACCTATGCTATAGGAAGAAGAAAAGAGACAACAGCTGTTGTCAAGCTTTTTGGAAAAGGAAGCGGTAACTTCATCATCAAGACGTCTAATGGTTCACAGAAACCCTTGGCAGATTATTTTGGTGGAAACCTCTACCTGCTCGAAGCTGCGCTTTCACCGCTCAATACTCTAGGTGCTGACTACCTCAAAAAGTTCGACGCTGAAATCGTCGTCAACGGAGGAGGAATATCAGGACAGGCAGATGCGATCAAATTATGATTCGCTAGAGCCCTTATTGAACGGAATTCTGATCTCAGACTTACCCTGAAACCATACGGATTGCTCAAGAGAGATCCGAGAATCAAGGAAAGGAAGAAACCAGGTTTGAAAAAAGCGAGAAAGGGTCCTACTCGGTCAAAGAGGTAATATCTCTGACATATTTTCCAAAAAGAAATACTGCGAAAGCGGTATTTTTTTTTGATTTCCTACATGAAATCCATATAGGTACATCTGAACTTTTATTTTTTTTATTGGAAATAATAATGAAGGACTTATTTTTTCTCGGCATCCAGTGATGCGGAAAAGGGACACAAGGGAAACTTCTGTTCAAGGATTACGCTACTCAATACGACTATTTGGAAATGGGACAATTATTTAGAGCAGCAATGTCCAACGACAATATCATAGGGAATTATTGCAAAGATATTGTAAATAGCGGTAGATTGGTACCGCATTTTGTCAGCCATGGATGGTTTGATATCGCGCTTCAGATCGCAACGGAAAAAAATGTAGGCCTTATGGTTGACGGATTCCCTAGATCAATGACTCAGGCTGAATTCATGAAAAAGGAGATGGATGCTTATCAGAGGGATTTCGTTATTGTACACTTCGAATTATCCAAGGAAAAGGCTATCGAAAGAATGATGAAAAGAGCGGAGATTGAAGGTCGCAAGGATGACACCATCGAAGCAATGAACACGAGAATAGATGCTTTCATGAACGAAACATTGCCTATGATCAAATATTTCGAAGAACAAGGGAAAGTCATCAGCATCAATGCTGACGGCACTATCGAAGACATCCAAAAAGAACTAAGAAACAAACTAGGCCTTTAATTCATCGTTCTCCTTATGGCGAAAATACTCAATAGAATCAAGATAGACAAAATAGGCTACGGGTGAGTCGGACTTGCGAGAATGAGCGACGGCAAAAGGATATTGATTAAATGAGGCGCTTTGCCCGGAAGTATCGTCGACCTCAGGATCGTAAAGCAAAGAAAGGATTATATAGAAGCGCATATCGCAAAAATCATAGAACTCGATCCAAAGATTGTGGACGGAGAAATCTTCTGTCCGCATTTTTTCTCGATAACGGAAACCAAACAGAGCGACTTGCCTATCTGGAAAATTGGTTGCGGTGGTTGTAAACGGCAGATGCTAAGCTATGCAAACCAGTTGAAATTGAAAGAGGACATCGTCAATGACGCATTCACCAAGATCAAGAAAAAATTACCTGAATTGCAGGTTCTCTCTATCATCGGTTCTCCGCAAGAAAAATTTTACAGAAACAAGATAGAGTTCAGTTTCGGGAAATATATAACTAAATGACCCAAACAAACAGATGGAATAGACAGATTGGATAGCATAGATCCTAACCCATCTAATCCATCTCAGAATCAATCTAATCCATCAGAGAACATAGTTCTCTCCAATCGGAGCTGCGGATTTCACAAGCAAGGAGAGTTCAGTAAGATTGTGGATATCGACAATTGCTCCCTGATCTCTGATAAAGCGAATGCTATCTACAATCATATCAAAGAGCTCTGCAGATCGTCAGGACTCCCCGCCTATGACCAAATGACGCATCAAGGATTCTTTAGGCATATCGTGATCAGACAAGGAACGAATACTGACCAATTTCTAGTAAACCTTGCCGTCGCCGACAACAACCTGAAGACGAAAAACGACAAACAACGGAATCGGCTCTTGGATATCCTCAAAACAGATGAGTTTTTGCAAAACAACGTCAATACATTTGTCATCACCTATAACAATGGATTGGCTGATATCGTAAGATCCCAGGACTGCGAAACCAAGACCTGTCGATGAGCGTGATACATCCATGAAGTGCTTCAGTTCAAGACTAGCCACAAAAAAGAACAAATATCTCAGGTCTCACAAGATGAAAAAAGCGAAGAATCATCATTCATCGATGTTACCTTCAGAGTATCCCCATTTTCGTTTTTTCAGACGAATACGCTCTGAGCGCAGCAACTCTTCAGCCAAGCTATGAGTATGGTCGGCTATGTAGAATGAACGATATTGGATCTCTACTGCGGAACCGGAAGTATCGGAATAAGTTTCTTGAAATCGGGAAAATGAAATAAACTTGTCGGAATAGAGATCGTAGAGGACGCCATCACTGACGCTCGACAGAATGCAAAGATCAATGGTATCGACGAAGAAGTCATCTTCCTGGCTGCACCAGCAGAGAAAGCGTTCTTGCAGAATCCCGAGATCAAAGAAAAACTAGATAATCTCGGTCTCGTGATTATCGATCCGCCAAGAGACGGGCTCCATCCAAATGTCGTCAAAACAATCTGCGATCTGAAAAAGGAATCAGATTTCAAATTATTGTATATTTCTTGCAATCCAGTCACTATGGTCAGGGATATTGAATTGTTGGTGCAATGAGGATTTACGATCAAAGAAATCCAACCCGTGGATATGTTTCCACAAACCCACCATATCGAATGCATAGGGGTTCTTTGATAATCGTCATTATTTGACAAAACAAGCTCAAAAGGGTATAATCATAGGTGATCTTTATTTCTCTAGAAACATCCATGGTAGAACTCCTCGAAAACAAAGAGTCATGGGATACTATCTCTTCTGAGCTTTCTGCGTTGAAAAAAGAGATTATGTGAACCGCAAAAACAGGACAGGAGACACTCAAACAAGAAGAACCGGAATCCGTCAAAGAGATTCCTATAAATAAAGAGCATGCGGAACTTGCAAAGCATTTTTTCATCTACATGACGGAGTTTTTGAACAAAAACATAACGGATATCGACAACATCAATGCAACCCGAAAAGATCTGAATAAAGATATCAAGACCTCCAACCAAGTAACCATGGATAACAAGATCGTGGCAAGATTCGCCGTTACCTCGTATTTTGAACAGGACAACGACAATGTCGTGCTCAAGAACTATTCCACTATAGAAAACAACGAAAAAATCTATGAAACGGAAGCAAGCGTCCATACCACCACTTTTCAATGAGAACAGGCGTTGCTCTTTAAAACCAATGACAAAAAATACGATTTTGATATCATCCTTCACTATACCGGAGACATCTCTGTCGTACAAAAAGAGCACAAGAACAAGGAACTCAAATTGGAAAAAATGGACGATGTCATCAAATTCGAGTCATTGCTCAAAGAGATTTTTCCTCCTGCATACTACGCATATCGCATACAAGCACGAGAAGAGGAAAAACAAAAAGACAACGATCCCGAGCTCAATAAGACCAAAAAGAAGAAAAAATAAATATTGGTAATCTTCTATACCACTCTATTCCTTAGTCTATTTGCACTCCAAAACATACAAAGACCACAGCGTTTCTTTCGGGCCCAAGGCCCGTTTTTTTTGTCATAAAAAAAGTCTTTAATAATTTGACAAATATTTTTTTCTATATATAATCATATTATGGAATTTTTTATATGAACTATGCTTATGAGCAAAAAAGACTATGTCCTCAAAGTCCTTTCTGTCATGCAAGACAGTCGGCCTATCGCACAATGATTGAGTTACTTGATAGAGAAAAATGCGTTTGACGAAACTATTCTAGACGTCCTGATCAAGATTTTGCAATACTCGCTCCAAAAAGTCACCAACGATAAAGAAAAACAAAAACTGGAACAAGCTCAGACTATCTTTGATAAACTCAAGGAATCCGAAAAGACACAACAGCAATTGGACGAGCAAGACATCAAAAAGCTCGATGAACTCATTAGCACTCTTTAATTACCTATCATATTATCATGTGAGAAACACCTACAAATTTTGAGAAAGTATTGGATGCCGACCAAAATGAAGGACTCCAGCTCCCTGAAGGAGAAAAGGCCTTTGAAAACAAATTCAAAGACAAAGCCAACAGACTGACGCTCGTCAATACGGCAGCAGAAAGCTTTGCCGGTTTGGATCAAAACACCAAGGATGATATCAAAACAAAAGCCAAGACAGAGATTTCTTCACGGACAGCATTTCCTAATAAGGAGACCGACAAAGAAGCGTATGGGGCAAAGATCGCTGTACTCTATCTCTACACCACATTGGACAAAGGAACCACTAATGCAAGTATGGACGATGTCAAAGCTGTTTATGAAGAGCTCAAGACAGCTGAAGCCAACGAAAAAAAAGAAACTGCTGCAAAACTGGAAACTAGCAAACAAAATGCCATAGGAGCGCTGACTACAAAATTCGAAGAATATACCACATCAAAGGAATCTTACCGTGAAACGAGCCGGAAGACATTGACCGATGCAGAAAAATCATGAGAAGAGACCATCAATGCAGCTAAAACGATTGATGAAGTGACTGCAGCAAAAGATAATTCATTGAAAGCTATGGATGATGTCCTCACGATAGACGAGGAGAAAACTGCCGAAATCACAAAATCAGTCAACGACAAAACAGCAGAGCAAGAAGAATCTACAAAAAACACTATCACCTATGTAGAACAAGACGGCAAGCGATGACACTATACTACCGAGCAAATGAAAGTACCTTCAACCAGCACTTTGAGAGGATGATCTTCATACGATGCAGGATTGACATGAATGCCTATACAGCAATTCAACGAAGACGCAACGCTCACCGATTTTATGGAGGGGACAAAGGATATGCTTTCCGATAAGGCAACCTTTGAGTATATCACAAAGAATTACGCATCGCTTTCACAGAACGAAGATATCAACGAAACAATAAACAATGAGATAGTCGATGCACTCTCCATCGACGCTAACCTCAAAGTTAATGATGACGCTCTCAATGGGGTAATGTTAGAGATCAATAAGGATACCTGAGCATATTATTTCGATATCCCTGTGAATAATCTCACGGCAAGAACCATGAAAAAATATCCGGACACCAAAAATATCCATGTGTACTTCAATGAAGACAAAGAGGCAAAAAACGTCATCATCAACGAAGGAGAAAACACATCAACAGATACAGAAAACATGTCTATCAATAGAGATGAGCAATCAGTCGAATGATCAGAAAGCAGCAGTGACCAATCAGTTAGCGTAAACAATACCCCTGAATCTATCACTGACCTCTCACAACTTCCTAAAGACTTCTCTGCAATCAAAGACCTCTGAAGCCGGCAAAAAGACGGTGAAACATATATACTCTCACCGAACAACATGCTCACGTATAATGATCGGCAAACAAGGCCTTCAGGCAGAAATCTTGATGATCTGGATCAAATATTTGATGTCAAATATTTAAATAAAAATTGAGATCTCTCAGAACCTATCACTGAGATACGCATATCGCCAAAAAAGAACAACGAAGGTATGACATCCAAATAACACCATTATTTCCCTTAGCATTTTTTCATCAAAATCATATACTAGGAGGACTTTAGTTCCTCCTTTTGAACGATGATAGACATCCAAAAGAACGTTTCCTTGAAACCATACAACACGTTCGCTGTCGATGTACAGACGGATTTTTTTGTAGAAGTGAAACATGAACAAGAGATATTTGATCTGATTTCCACGGATGTTTTCGCTACCCAACCACGCCTGATTCTCTGATGAGGAGCCAATATCCTCTTCACGAAAGACTATCAAGGATTGATAATCAAAAATTCATTGATAGGAAAAACGCTTGTCAAAGAAGAAGAGAATCTCGTCTACGTCAAAATATGAGCAGGAGAGAATCGGCATGAAACCATGATGCGGAGCCTCGAGCAATGATATGTCTGAGGAGAAAATCTTGTCTTGATTCCGGGCAATGTATGATCGGCTCCGGTAGGCAACATCGGTGCGTATGGCAAAGAAGCCAAAGACATCATCCACGAAGTGGAAGGTATAGTATTCGAGACCAAAGAGAAAAAAACACGGACAAATAGCGAATGTGAATTTGGCTATCGTGATAGCATCTTCAAGAACGCATTGAAAAACAAAGTCATCATTACTGCAGTCACCTTTGTCTTTGAAAAGCAATCTGCTAACTATGTACCCAATATCCAATACAACGACATCCAAAACCTAATCTGAGAAAGGAATATTGATCCGACAGAAATCACCGCACTGCAAGTAGCAAATCTCATCATAGAGATCAGAGAGAAGAAACTTCCCGATCGGACCAAGATCGGCACCGCAGGAAGTTTTTTCAAGAATCCTGTCGTCAGCAAAGACCAATATGAAAGATTATTGATGAAACATGAAGGGCTCAAAGGCAACGAAGTCCATGATGCCACCCATAGCATAGCGTTCAAACTCTCTGCGGGGCAGTTGATCGAGCTCGCAGGATTCAAGGGCAAGACCATCGGCAATGTAGGTACCTATCAAAACCACGCGCTCATCATCGTCAACAACGGTGGTGCAAGCGGTCCAGAGATACGAGCATTCGCTCAAGCTATCCAAGCCAAAGTTCTCGAGCTCTTTGAGGTACAGCTGGAACCTGAAGTGATTATTATGTAATATCGTTAAAACACGAAATCATCATAAAAGAAAAACCCTGCAGTGATGCAGGGCTATTTTTGATGGGGAAAGTTGTTTAGTAGACGTAGATGTATCTAAGAAGATCATCTGATTCTTTATATTCACAATTACCATTATTATTAGTGTTTGTATTTGTTTTCTTAATATCTGTACAAAGAACAATTCTTGTATAATCAGTACTTACAGTAATAGAAGCAACTCAGGTACCATTAGAAGTTGCTACTCGGTTTGATCATCACGCTGTTTCTGTAGCTGCCATAAGTACAAAACCATTACCAGCTATTCATCTTTTCTTGATAGGAATATATGCATATTGTCATGTTGTAGAAGTAGAAACGCCTTCAATTCCTGCATTCATTTTTCTCTTAGTATCTGGATCCTTAGGTACGCCATCCATTCCCGCAGAAAGTAATTCAT
>CAZIVH010000018.1:0-14092 GCA_964542965.1 uncultured Candidatus Peribacteria bacterium
GTTCTCCTTTCTCGATCGTTTCCATTTTCCTGTGATCGGTCACGATAGCAAGGATGCCGTTCTTGAAAAATCAGGATTTTTTCAATTGCAGATAGAAATAATAGAGGCTTTTGTCTGAATATCTAAGCGCTGATTTTTCAGTTTTACCATATGGCGTGTTGTACGGTTTGTGAAACGATATGCTTTGCAGGACGACAAAATATGCGCCTGTCTGTTGCTGTATGGTTTCTAGGGTTTTATTGTAGAGGATGTGATCGGGAGCAGCATCAAAGACGTATTTTTTTTGTTGTTCAAATGCTTCCTTTCCGATGATGGTATCGAATCCCACCGAAGAGATGAACTCTTTCTGTCCAAGGAAATCGATATCTACGGCACTGAGAAATATAGAGGTGTAGCCCTGTTTCTTAAAAAACAGCGGAAGACTTTCCGTGAAATTCTTGAATCCTGAATATGCTCCCACGCTATATCAGAAAAGCTTGATAGGCTCGATACCCATGAGCAGTCCGATATGTGCGGTATCTGAGGTGCATCCGTTGTTGATGAAATTCGTAAAGGTGATGCCTTGCTGTTGGATACGATCGAAATACGGCAAATTGTCATATTTTTTTCCTACGCTGAGAGAATCTATCGGCGACAATGATTCCGCAAAGACGACGATGATGTTCGGTTGATGGTCTGATCATTTTTTTCTGCTGAAGAATTTTTCATACGTATCGGGGATGCTTTCTTCGCTGATTTCCGAGAACTGATCTCTGATGGCTGAGACATTGATAGAGAGGATATTGTCAGGGATAGAGCTTAATCCTCCAGGCGCATAGATCCCCACTCAGATACACCCGAGCGCAAAGACAATGAAATATGATCATAGGATTATTTTCTGTCTTTTCTTGAATTTAGCGCTCTGGACGATGAAGAACGCTATCATGCCGAGTATGCAGAGCATAAAGATGCTGGTGATCACAAGTCAGAAAAAATCGTTCAATGAAGGAGCGAGGAATTGTTTGATGTCCAAAAGCGATATCCTGCTTTGGAAGAAAGACATCGTGAAAATATCGAGGACGAAGAGCAAAAATATTCAGCTTATGATGATGTTGATGATAATCTTGATAAAATTCCTATTGATCAAAAGGTTGATGGCTATCAGTCAGAGGATGACGAGACAGACGACGAAATCGCTGATGAAATATCCGAGATAGTGTGCAACGATTTGAGATGAATTCACTCACTCGAATATCTTGCCATATGACGCAATCAAGACTATCTGTTTCACTAACAGAAAAAAAAACGAGAGCACCGCAAGAGTCCTTCCATAAAATGGCGTGGCGCGTATAGACTTGGCTATATAAGAAAATGTTTTTGCCATATTGTGTTTTGTTTCGTGAATACAAAAAACTACTGCGGAGATAGTAATTTTTCGTTCGTAGTTTGCAACTATTTATTCCTTATTTGCTGTACCTCTCAAGGTTCGACTTACGGACTTCACGGCAGCCTCGCCGAGCTGATCAAGAGACAATGTATGTTCTTTGACTAATTTTTGCAGCTTGAACCTATCAAGCTCCATCGCCTCATTCAATAGTCATAATTCTCCCAAAATCTCTTTCACTTTTTCTTTGTCCTCGATACTGATATTCTCTTGTTTGCTCGCAGAGATTTTTCCGGTGTTTCAGAATAATTTCAAAAGATCGTGCTCCTCTATATATTCTACCAAAATATTTTTTATCAGATCTTTATCACGTTTGGCCTGGGATTCCTGTTTACTCAATTCAACGTACTCATCGACTAATCCTTTGATCGTTTTCTCTCCCAATTCTCCTCCTACGACTTCGTCATCGAACTTCAGATGTGCAAAAAGTGGACACAGCGAATAATATTCGCAGTATCTACAATACGTATTTTCCTTCGGCTCAAAACATTTTCTATCTCCCATATTGTAGGCAAACTTTTTCGCTTCGATTTCAGCGATAGTGTCTGCGTATTTTTTCGTGACGGTAGCCAAAAGGTCATCAGTGATCTCCCATTCGTCCATCAAGTCAAAGTGAAGATAATGGAGTCTGGCTTTGATAGTTTTAAAATATTTCGCATAGTTCTGTTGTACTCACAAAGCATACAAAGTTAGCTGTTCTCTATATTCTTCCTTGCTCTCTACGGGCAAATTTTTGTTCGTCTTATAATCATTGATGACAAAACATTCTCCTTCTTTGTCCAATCTATCGATGAACCCACGAAATTTTGTCTGGTCGTTCAGATCAAAAACAATCTGCTGCTCTGTCGCTACGACACTGATATTTTCAAATGGACTATATGTATCATAGTAGTTGGCGATGTAATGGATACCTCTGCGAATGTAGTCTTCGAGTGTTTGTTCTCATTTTAGTTGCAGTTCCTTTTCTTTGGTCGCTTCAGCGATTTCGCTATCTCGCTGCTCCTTGAATTTCGCCAAAAGTTCATCCTTGCTTGGAACTTTAAACACATTCACCTGATTATACAACCGTTCCAATGCTGCGTGCACGCTATGCCCGAGAATCAGATCCGGACTTGATTCAAACTCCTTTTCCTGGATCTTGTCGACATATTTATATTGATACTTGCGTGGACATTGCAAGAAGGTCTGAGTTTGCGAGAAGGAGTAGACGGACATGACTTCAAAACTAATTAATAATTAAAAATGAATAATGAATAATGTCGGTATTTGCTGGAATGAACTATTGTAAGAATATAATAGTTTGTGATGTTTCAAAAGTCCAAAATCATTCATCATTAATCATTCATCGTTCATTAGTCTGTATATAGTTTTGTGAAAGGGTTGCAAGATGGACGTGGTCCACCCGGGTACGTAGCACTCCGACAAAAAAATACTAAAAAAATTTTTTGTTTTTTCATAGTAATAGACGATATTATCATTTGTTTATAAGGATAGTAATGACTTGCTATTTAAATAGAATGCCTGTTCAATTTCTTTATCTTTTAATAGAGAAAGCAATAGTTTTATTGTTTCAGTTTGCACATTAATAATTTCTTTCATATTAATGTGTAAAAATTTTATTATTTCATCATTTTGTGTTTTATTGATTCGAGGATATGATGATTTCGATATCATCTTTAATTTGTTGTTTCTTCATGGAAGAATAATTCATTTCATTAATCAGATAGGTAAATCCGATCAATAAAGAAATTTATTTTTATTTATTTTGTTCAAAAGAATCGCTAGAAAATTCTTACTATTTACTCATGATACATCAAAATAGATATTATCGATATAATTTGCCTTTTCTAAAGAATTACCATATTCATTTGATTTACCAAAGCATTTTTGAATATTACCTCAATGTGCTATTATAAATCTTATATAAGGATATTTTTTTGCCAAAAAAACCAATTCGTCTATATTATGTATTATACTTAGAGGAAGATGAAGTATGATTGGTAATCATAAATTATTGGCGTTTTGAAGTATGTGATCGGGAAACACGTCTATTATATTTGTGTCAGTATGTGAATAGGAGTACATTTTCAATCACTTTCGAAATCAAGAATGTAATTGGTCGATTGTATAAGGAATATTTTTTTTGTCTCAAAGCAGGAATTTTGTTATGTTCAATGGATTTGAAGTTTGAATGTAGGTGTTGTTTGTTTGAATGTCAGAGTTTGGGTTTGGCATACCAAAAACAACGTTATGCATGATTTTGTTTTCAAAAAAAACATAATTTGTTTTTTGAAGATCTTCAAAAGAAAACTCATCATAGAGATTTGTCATAGTGGTGTATAAATTATCACCCGATTTGTTGATAATATGATCTTGCAGAAAAACATGTGTATGAATATCAATTATTTTGTTGGGCAATGAATCATTTAGCTTTTGAATGGCTTTATTTTCTTGCGGTTTCATATGTAATTCGTTTAATATTTTTATCATAGAATTTTACAAAATAAGTAATATAAAATATTTACATATAATAAATATATATATTATATGCTATGGAATTTTCAAGTAAAAATAAATTGAATTATAAATTGATATAAATATACTACAACTAGTAGAAAAACATAAATTAAAAAGGAGGAAATTAAAATGGGAAATTCAAAGAAAAAGGTTAATTTTTTAACCAAAAGAAAACCTTACATTAGAAGGCATACAGTTCAGACAGTACTTTTAAAAGAGAAGCCAAAAGCTGAACGTTATGCGCTTTGTGGACCCGGTTGTGGAAGTTGTAATTGTTCATGTGCCGGCGGAGATGATTAACAGGAATTTTTTGAGAGAAAGTTTTCTTTCTCTCATTTTTTTTATAGAATATAAATATTAGAATAAGTTGAATTAAAGATTGATATAAATATACTATAACCAGTAGAAAAACACAAATTAAATAGGAGAAAATTAAAATGAAAACTTCAAAGAAAAAGGTTAACTTTTTAACCAAAAGAAAACCTTACATTAGAAGGCATACAGTTCAAACAGTGCTTTTAAAAGAGATGCCCAAAACTGAACTTTATGCTATTTGTGGAACTGGTGGCTGTTCAAGTAGTTGTAGCTCTTCTTGTGGAACTGGATCTTGTGGAAGCTGTAGTTGTGGGTCTGATGGTTAAAAAATTGTGTTGTCTGGGAAAGCATTTCTTTCCCATTTTTTAATTAATTTTTTAATTGACTTTATTTGATAAATATATATCATATTGTAAAATAAAAAAATTGTAAAATAAAAAACACACAAAATAAAAAACACACAAAATGAAAAACAAAACGAAACATGGGTTTGGATTACAGTTACATATAACAGATGACTGTGATCAGCGTTGTGTTCATTGTTATATTTTCAATGATCCAACTTTTAAGAGGAACAATCTATCCATCAAGGATATTTCCTTGATAGTTAAAAAATTCAAAAAATTTTGTAAATCAATCGATTGTTATCCCTCAATAGCTATCACTGGAGGTGATCCTTTGATAAGAAAAGATATCTGGGATATACTTGAAATTCTAAAAAAAAATAACATAGAATTTGATATCTTAGGTAACCCGTTTCATATAACGGATGTTGTTGCCAAGAAACTCAAAGATTACGGATGTTATAAATATCAGTTGTCGATTGATGGAATGAAAAAAACACATGATTCTTTGAGAAAAAGCGGATCGTTTGATAAGACAATATCAGCAATCAAGATATTGCAAAACGCTCATATCAAAGCACATGTAATGATGACTGTTTCAAAGATGAATTACGAAGAGGTGATTGATGTGATAAGATATGTATCTGCTATACCTGTAGATGGATTTGCTTTTGCAAGATATTGTCCAACTTCTTTGGAGGAAGCTAAATATAACATTGAACCTCAAAAATACAGAAGTTTCTTATCTTCTGTTTGGTCTGTTTATGAAGAATTGGCAAATGGAAAAACTAAATTCTTCTTGAAAGATCATTTGTGGACACCATTCCTCTATGAAAATGGACTGTTTGAAACAAGG
The DNA here is from genome assembly GCA_964542965.1 of uncultured Candidatus Peribacteria bacterium. Lineage (GTDB taxonomy): Bacteria > Patescibacteriota > Gracilibacteria > Absconditabacterales > Absconditicoccaceae > CAJBLF01. The sequence continues at coordinate 5,456 of CAZIVH010000018.1, forward strand.
GAAGAAGATATGATATTTGAAGGGTGTGGATGTGGTATTCGTCATCTGACAGTTCTAGCTGACGGTACAATATATGCTTGCCGAAGGTTTAAGAGCGCTATTGGTAATGCATTGGATGATGATTTCAGTGATGTTTTCAATGGTCATCAAATGAACCAGTATCGTGATTTCGAGAAGATGGAATGTTATCCTTGCGAGCTATTTAATTATTGCAGAGGATGTCCTGCCGTAGCTTATGGAACATATGGATCTTTTTATAAAAAAGATCCCCAATGTTGGCGATAATTGTAATGCCTCTTTAGTTCTTCTAAAGAGGTTTTTTTTATGGAATTTTAAATCAGGAAATATATACATATATAGATTTTACTTATTGATGTGTAACATGTTCGATATAAATCTCTATTTGAGTAACATATTTAATAATCATAATATCCGTTCTGTTCTTGATTTATGATGAGGAAATTGAAAATATAGTGTATATGCAGCAAGTTATGGTTGTAATGTTGTTACGGTAGATAGTAACAATATGCAGGGATATTTCTATCCTATATATTTGAAACAACATCCTAAGATAACATTTATCCAGGAAGACATTATCCGTTTTATAACAGATCATCCAAAAGAAAAAACATATGATTTGATTATGATAATAAATGTAATTGTATTTTTGGAGAAGAAAATTTTTATTAAGATTTTGCCAAAAATATTAGATCTTTTGCATGACAAGTGAACGCTTATTATCTCTTTCTTTTTTGAAGACGATGAAACGATGTCCAAAAATACAAAACTTTCTTTTTATGAGTTCGATGATTTTGTGTTACCTACATGATATCAAATAGTCAGAAAGGAAAATGAAATAGTGGAGGATATACATAAACCATATGGTGTACATAAACATCATGTATGATATATTGAGATACAGAAAGTATGGTAAGTATAGTAAGTATAGTAAGTATCATTGTTATTGCTTATAGAAAGATAAAAAATATCATAGTAAGAGAAGCAAATAGCACTCCGACAAAAAAAGTGCTAAAAAAGTCTTGCATTTTTTTGTAGCATGATTATACTATACGTGCTATCATTTTTTTTATAGCGCCAAAAAGTTACTTACCTTTTACTTATTTACTATATATTACTATGTGAAAGATTATCGGAATAGATCTCGGAACAACGAACTCCTGTGTGTCATACATGCTCGGTGACAAATCAGAAGTCATCGCCAACGCGGAAGGGAAAAGAACAACACCTTCTGTCGTATATATCAAGGGAGACGAGTTGCTCGTCGGAGATCTTGCAAAGAGAAAGGCTATTTTAGAGCCAAAAAACGTTATCTACGAGGTGAAGAGATTCATCGGTAGAAAGTATTCTGAAGTCATCGGAAAAGAAAATCTTCCGTACGAAATCAAAGCAGACAAGGACGGAGGAGTGCTTATCGTGATTGACGGAAAAGAATACAAACCTGAACAGATTTCTGCGTTCATCCTCAAAAAACAAAAGGAAGACGCTGAGAAATTCCTCGGGACTCCTATCACGCAAGCCGTTATCACCGTGCCTGCGTACTTTAACGATTCGCAAAGAAACGCTACCAAAGCTGCCGGAGAAATTGCTGGTCTCAAAGTTGAAAGAATCATCAACGAACCAACCGCTGCTTCATTGGCCTACGGAGAAGGAAAAAATAAAGATGAAAAAATCGTTGTCTTCGATTTAGGATGAGGAACATTTGATGTGACTATTCTTGAAATCGGATCTGAATGAACATTCCAAGTTCTTTCTACGTCTGGAGATACGCATCTCGGAGGTGCAGATTTTGATCAGAAAATCATCAATTATTTAGTTGAATCATTCAAGAAAAAGGAAGGTATCGACTTGACCAAAAACGCTATGGCGATGCAGAGGATCAAGAACGAAGCGGAATCAGCTAAACACGATCTTTCTCAAACAGAAAGGACAGATATCTCTATCCCATTCATCATCACCGGTGAAGATGGATTGCCAAGAAACTTAGAAGAGACCTTGACGAGAGCGCAATTTGAGAACATGTGCAGCGATTTGTTTGACAGATGTAAGGTGCCATGCGTACAAGCGCTAGAAGATTCTAAGCTCAAGAAGAGCGAAATCAACCAAGTAATACTTGTTGGATGATCAACCAGAATGCCAGCAGTATTGAAACTTGTCAAAGATATCTTCGGTATCGAGCCAAAAGCTACCGTCAATCCTGATGAAGCGGTTTCGCAAGGAGCAGCTATTCAGTGAGGAATTATCCAAGGAGACGTCAAAGATATTTTGTTGCTCGATGTTACGCCATTATCATTGGCTGTCGAAGTGGAAGGAGGATTGGCACATGTCATGATTCCAAGAAACACCACTATCCCTGCGAAAAAAGAGAATGTGTTCACGACCGCTGCAGACAATCAGACTGCCGTTACTGTTCATGTAACGCAAGGAGAAAGACAATTTGCGAGAGACAACAAAGATCTCTGAATGTTCAACCTCGAGGGAATACCTATGATGAGAAGAGGACAACCACAGATCGAAGTAACATTCGATATCGATGCCAACGGAATCTTGAATGTCACTGCAAAAGAAAAATCTACCGGAAAAGAAATCAGCCACAAGATAGAATGATCTACCAATATCTCTGACGAAGATATCACCAAAGCAAAAGCCGAGGCAGAAAAATTCGCCGAAGAAGATCGCAAGAGAAGAGAGATCGTCGAATCAAAGAACAGACTTGAAGCGCTTATCTATCAGATGGAACAAATGCTTTCCGAAAAGAAAGATCAGATCCCTGATGAAGACAAAGAGAAAGTGAACAAACTGATGGCAGACGGAAAAGCAGTCGCTAGCAAAGAATGAGCGACCAAGGAAGAGATCGATGCAGAGATCGAAAGAATCCAAAAGGAATTCGCAGAACTCTACAACAAATATCAAGCTGCTCCATCACAGCCAGCTCCAGACGCTGACAATGAAATTGGTAAAGAAGGTAATGGTACGGTTGAAGGAGAAGTCATCGATGCAGATAAGTAAAAATTTAATTACTTACATAAAAAAACCACTTCATCACGAGGTGGTTTTTTTTAAAACAAAAAAATCCCCTGAAAAACAAGGGAATTGATGTGTTTGCATAAGTTTATGCTGCGATGCTTTCTTTGAAAGAGTCGAGGATTGTTTGTACATCATCCTGTGATTCTTCGATGACTTTTTTCCATCCCGGATGGGTGGTGTTTTGGATGAAATTTCTCATTCCATACCGGTCATGCTCGCCAGCAATGAAACTTTTGTCTACATGTTTAAGTTTTTCGATAAGGCTTTCTATAGCCTTTTTCCATGGTTGTTCTGTCATGTTTGTGTTGCATTTTATGTTAATATTCCGATTCAGTGGTGCTGTAAATACTGTTTCGCTTACGAAAATCAAGAGATTTTATTGCTTTTTCATAAAAAATATGTATAAGAAGGAAAACAAATACTAATCATAAAAATACCTTATCATGCAAAAACAATGGGAAGCAGCAATCGATGTCGTAAACACAAGCATCAGAAAATTCGTAAGAATTAAGTTCCAAAGGACCTGGCCCAATCTTGGAAAAGTGAAAGAGCTTTCGGGTGAAGTGGTACAGACATTCTCAGAAGATGCTAGTCCTTCGTTTATCCTCAAGGCGAGGAATAATCGCCGGATAGAAATCTTCATCGATGAACTGATCTACGCAACACTCCTGTAACATCATTACACACAATGTTTCATATAAAGCCGGGTAATCTCGGCTTTTTTTGTATAAAAAAACTCCGGTAAACAACCGGAGTTCAGAAAAGCTTTTTTAGTCTATGGCATTTTGTACGCCATGACATTGACATGCAAGCCTGCGCCTACAGAGGCAAAGATAATGATGTCACCACTCTTTACTTCATGGTCAGACAATTCTTTTTTGAAGAGCATATCCAGCAGCGTAGGTATTGTTGCTACGGAAGAATTTCCTAGCCAGCCGATAGTCATCGGCATGATATCAGCAGGAATATCGTTCCGTTTCTTGTCATAGAGACTGAAAAGCCTTTGCAGGATCTTCTCATCCATTTTTTCATTGGCCTGATGGATAAGAAGCTTTTTTACGTGTTCCAAAGGAATGTTGGCTTTTTCCAGGCATTCTTTGACCAAAGGAGCAACATGATTCAGCGCATATTCGTAGATAGCGCCACCGTCCATTTTCAGGAAGGTTTCCGATCCTTGAAAGTCAGGATTGTACGATGGTCCCATACGCAGAAGTTGTGCAGCATCTGTCCTTGCGGCATGTGCTATGATACCCACAGGAGAATCTGATTGGGTGCATTCCAGAATGGTAGCTCCTGCACCATCAGAATAGATCATACTATCGCGATCGTGCGGATCAGAGACGCGTGAGAGTGTTTCAGAGCCGATGACCATGATGCGTTTTGCACCGTTCTTGATAAGTGAATCAGCCAAGATCATCCCTTGTAACCAGCCAGGACATCCAAAGAGGATATCGAAAGCTACCGTGAAGGGATTTTGAATTCCTAACATCTGTTTCACTTTGGCAGCGATACTGGGTACCAATGCCGAACGTGGATTGAAATGCGGTACATCCCCGAAGTTATGGGCTACGATGATGTAGTCCAATGTTTCAGGATCTACGGTTGAAGAGAGCAAACAATTCTCAGCTGCTAAATATGCGATATCGGAATTGCACTGGTCGTTCCGTACATAGCGCCGTTCCTTGATGCCGGTGATCTTCACCAGTTCGTTGATAATTTCTTGGTTTTCCTTCTGGAATGTTTTGCTGTTTTCATCGAAGAATTGTTTCTGGAGAAAACAATTGTTGGTAATCACCTTTTCAGGAATATATTTCCCCGTTCCGATGATTTTTGCATTCCTGTTTGTCATGCGATGTCCTTTCTTTTTTATGTTATTATTTATGTTTTTTGGGAAATTTGAAGATATACTTTTACTAAAAAAAGTCAAGTACGGTTTTTTGAATGGTATTTTGTAAGGAAATCCGTATGTTCATAGGCGATTTTTTTATTTTTGCGCTTGCTATGTATTTCGTACTTACTTGTGCTCCTGGACTAGAATCCGTAGCAAAAAAAGAGATAGAGATCGCAGGATACAAGGTCGTTTCTTCATGATCGTCATTCGTGCGTTTCGAAGGGGAGATGACAGCGATAGCCAAGATGAATCTTCGATCAAGAGTCGGAAATAAAATTTTTTTGGAATTGAAAAAACAGAAAATCACTGATTTTGATGGACTCTTTGACTTGATTTCAACGATCGACCGAAAGATCTACATCCAAAATAATCCAATCATCGTGAGCGCTATGTCGAAGACTTCACAATTGTCGAGTACGCCGACTATACAAAGCATTGCCAAGAAAGCGATAGTGAAAAAACTTATTCAGGATAATGTTGAACATTGAGGGTTGAAAATTGAACATTCAGGAAAGCTCTTTGAAGATCAAAATTTGCCACCAGTAGAGATTGTTGTTCATCTCGATAACAATGATTGCTCGATATTGCTCAATACGACAGGAGAGTCTTTACATAAGAGATGATATAAAAAAGCAACCGGCGAAGCGCCTATCAACGAAGCATTAGCTGCGTGATTGTTGTTGCTTTCTGGACGAAAATTCAGCGAGCCGCTCTACGATTTTTTCTGCGGAAGCGGAACCATCGTCATCGAAGCTGCGTTATTAGCCAAGAATATCGCACCATGAATGTTCCGTTCATTTGCATTCCAGGAGTTCAAACGATATGACCAATCACTATTCGACAAAGAATTCGAGACAGCCAAAGAGAAGATTATGACAGCAAAGCAACATACACTCATTGCATCAGACATAGATCCTAGGATGGTTTCCATCGCTCAAGAAAACGCAAAGCATGCGGGCGTGGCAGACTATATTACCTTTGAGATCAAAGACGTAAAGGATTATCTAGACGGCCCGCCGCTCGACGGTTGCTTAGTCTCCAACCCACCGTATGGACAGAGATTAAATATGTTTGATTTGGAGATTATCTATCATACCATCACCGAGTTGTTCAGACGTCATCCGAAATTACACGGAGGATTCATCACCTCCTATGAAAAGTTCGATACCGATACGTGATCGTGATCCTGGAAAAAAAATATGTTTATGAATGGAGGAGAGAGGTGCTGGTTCTATAAAAAGACTCTTTTAAAATAACTAACAGTGAATAATTAACAACTAACAATGTTGGTATTCGTTATACTATAAACTATAGTCTATAGGTAAACAAAATCATTCATTCAACATCCAAAATTTAGCATTCAACATTTTAAAGTATGATCAAAACATCCATTCTCGACGCTGGAAAACTCCAGGAATTCGCCAAGGAGCGTAAGCTTCAACCATTCAGGATCAAACAGATCCAACAGGAGATATTCAAAAATCAGAATATCGATTTTTCCGAAATGACGACACTATCAAAAGATTTAAGAGAAGATTTGGATCAGCATTTTTCTGTTTGTACGTTGAAAGTCGATAAGGTACTTGAAGATGAAACATCGACCAAAATCTGATTCCAAACGCACGATGGCTTTATGATAGAAGCAGTCATCCTCTATCATCGACAGGATGAAAAATACCAAAAAGACGACAAAGAAAAATTGAACAGAATTACCTTATGTATTTCTTCTCAGGTCGGCTGTCCCGTCAACTGCACCTTCTGCGTCACGGGAAAACTAGGCTTCAAAAGGAATCTTACGCGAGACGAAATGATTTCGCAAGTGTTGTATGTAAATAATTACATCAAGAAAAAATTCGGCAAACAAGAAGATGGTTCATTATACTCAGTTCGTAATATCGTCTTCATGGGAATGGGTGAGCCATTGTTGAATTACGACAATGTCAAAAAGGCGATTGAGATTATGCTCAGACAAGAAGCAGGATTTTCGCTCTCTCGCAGACATATCACTATTTCGACTGCATGAATCATTCCGTGAATCAAGCAACTCGTCAAAGACGAAATACCAGTCAAGTTGGCTATTTCTTTGCACGCTCCGAACCAGGAATTGCGTGATAGACTGATGCCGATAGCCAAAGCATATCCATTGGATGAACTCAACAAAGCGATCAGCGAATATGTGAATGCTACCGACAACAGGATATTCTATGAATATATCATGATCAAGGATGTTACTGACAAACCGGAATTGGCGAAACAGCTCGCAGCTTTCCTCAAGAAAAAATTGGCTCATGTAAATTTGATTCCGTACAATACTAACCCTGCTATCGATTATGTCGAAAGCGACAACGCTTCTATCCAGAAGTTCAAGAAAATCCTTGAAGACGAGTGAATTACCGTTACCGTCAGAGATAGCTTATGAAGGAAGATGAAAGGCGCTTGCGGCCAATTGGGATACGAGAAATTAAGTAAACAATAATACTTGTTTTTTTTCGTTGCTTTATTATATTCATGGCATACCCGTATCGGGATATTTATAAGGAGAGCTACCATCACTGGTGGATTAGGGGGTCTATGGCAAAATTCAGTTTTTCTTCCGTGCCAGCACGCCGCGGTCATACGGAAATAGACCTTGTACACATCGCCCTAATCTGAGAGGTGTTGGCCTCTCCTTTTTCCGTAAAAGAAAAAATAATGAATGATGAATAATAAAAAATGAATAATGTAGGATTTTGCTCTAGTATGGACTATTGTAATGCACAGTAGTTCATAATAAAACAAGTCATACATTATTCATTATTAATTCTCAATTTATTTTATATGGTCCGTTGTCCATGAATAATTCAGATGAGTTGTCGCTGCCCTCCGACATTGTCGAATACGAGATATAGACTTCTCCGATCCATTCATTCATATTGAGGATCGATCTGCGGGAAGTGATATTCCACAATCTCTTTTCCGGTGTAGACATCGAAGATGTTGTTGAGAGTGTTCCCTCTTTCGAATTTTTGATTATGATAGATTTCAGGCGCGTTTGCAAAGTCTACATCATAGACGAACTTCTCTCGGTAATGTCATATGCCGAGACTGATTGGCTCACCTGATCCGTCGTATGATCATCGGGTATATGCGGCGGAGATAGCCAATGCATTATAGACCTGTCCGCTATACAAGACGACATCGTTCGTGACGTTCACATTTTCGTATGGAGTGAAACGAATACCTTGCGGACCCACGAATGTGGAAAGCGTAAAGAAGTCGTTGTTCTTGATAGCATTGATCACGGCATCTATAGTTCAGCTTAGGTCCAATGCTCATGTAGTTGCACCACAAGAAAATCATTCATCGATGGAACAAGTTTCTGGTTGTTTGCCGCAGCCGGTCAAAAGGAGCCCGAATGTGCAAAGGGAAATCAGAAGGAAGATTTTTTTCATGAGATAAATTTCTACTATATAAAAAGACGGGATAGACGGATCAGATGGAATAGAGAACTATCCCGTCTATATCAATCTATTCCATCTTATAGTCATTATCGTACGTTTTCCAAGAGAACAAGAGCTCAGTTGTGCGCTGGCGCTATCAAACGATATTTGTTTACAATACCACTATCAGCCGTTCTTTTTAGCATAAGCAACACTCGCGCTCTTTCTTCAAGCATTGATGGATTCTCGATTTTTTTCATGATATCGTCAGCATGGAGCGCT
>CAZIVH010000018.1:14192-20115 GCA_964542965.1 uncultured Candidatus Peribacteria bacterium
CTATCGCATCCTTGTTTATGGGTGTCAGGGAAGAGTCCAATGATTTGGATAGTGAACATAGACATCATTTTCGCTGCCTCCATCCTTATGATAGGATTTTCCATGCGTGCTTCCGTGATAGGGCATTTATTAGTGATATTTAGATTGTATCATCGTTGGAATGCGTCAGTGATCTCTTGTGTGTATGGTGAGTCTGAAACGTCACATATCGGTGCCGATGCGTGTCAGGTCTCTTGAGCGCTGCAGCAGGTGTTATCATAATAGCTTGATGAAGCATCAAGCCCTGCTTCGTTGGCACATGCCAGATCGCTTGATAACGAGCAATCGTCAGGAGTAGTTATTCATCATCATCCACCTCATCATCCTCCAGTTGATCAGCAAGATCCTATGCATCATCATGTAGTGATAGGAGGAATATAGAGTTTTTGGAGGTATAACGTTTTTCATGAGAGCACTGCTTTGATGGCGCTATTGTTCCCTGAAATGCTAAGATTGGTTAAATCAAAGAAACTGATATGTATAGCTGATCAACTATAGGGTTCCACTCATTCATAAATATCCATACCTTGGTTTTCTGTTCCGCAGTTTACGATTCATGTATGTTCGTTTACTGTGAATGACGGATTCATTCAACCAGAGATTATGAGCGTCGTTCCACTATATACGAATGGAGCGTTGGTTCACGTCTGTATGTCTATTGTGCTGCAGCATCATAATTCCATACATGATGGCCTTGTTCAAAAAGTGTAATCTCCTATCGTATCAACAGTACCTGCCATATCTTCAGCATATATGTGTACCTGTATGGTTCATGAATTAGGAAAATCAGGATGGTCGGTTATAGTGATAGAATAGTCAGGGAGGTTGGCCTCACCCATGATTCAAGAAAGATTCAGATCACTTCCTGAAAAGGTGTATGGTCCATATGCTGTTCATCAAATTCCTTGTAAGGTAACTGTGACGCTTCATGAATCTATGCCTGCCCGATCGTCTGCTATAGATAATGCGATAGGAGCAGTAATATCTATCCATGATGCTCATGCGGCAGGTGTAGCTGATCCAGCGATAAGCCGGGGTCATACCGGTTGATTAAAAACAAATGGTCAGAAGTTTGTAGTATTGTTTATACGATCCCTTACTGTTCATACAATAGTGATAGGTTTCTCTATACCATAATCAAAAAGCTCTGATCAATTGATGTCGAGGTAATAGTTGCGAACAAGAGATTGCCATGTTATGCCGTTTGTAGCTGCGAACAAAGAAGCGCCCGGAGAAAAACTAAAAGTGCTTCCGTAGAGATATCTTCATGTTCCATTGCCATAGATAGACATGAAGAAACTATCAAGCTGTATTCCATATTGATTGTTTATTCACCAAATGTTTTTTGTCCATGTGCCTATACCTGGAGCTCAACCGGTCCATACGTAGGGTACATTGGTAGACGATGATCATATGTTGTCGGTAAGGCTGACGGATATTCCGCTAAGATGCGATTTCTTTGTCCCAGCAGTAGGTACGTTTACTATATATGATGGTGTATTGGTGTCTGTTATGCATGGTGCTTGTTGGACATAGAAATATCAAGTGATATGCGGTGCCTGATGAGCGGGATTTATTAGTTCATATCCTCCAGGTGCACTCAAGGTCGTTTCTGTGGTGGCTGATCATGAGATATATTCCATTGAGATATATCATGTGTAGGTGGTAGTAGAAAAAAGAGGAATGATGCCAATAATCGTTCAATATAATCAGCCGTTTCCTATATAATTGGTAAGATCATTTTTACGATCGATCTGCAAGATGGTATGATTTGATCATGGTTTTCGTGATGGAGATGCTGCTGATGATCGATCCGCAAATGTAGTAGCGCTAGCATTGAAAAGGTTGGTCCTCAGTATGCTGGCTACATCAGAAGTGGAATACGAAAAATGTCCGCTATCGATGATAAGGTGGAATCTTCCTGCTCTCGCTCATTCGCCTTCCGTGTTGATCTTGATCATAAGCGATTCGTTGCATCATTGTTGGAATGGATAGCTTGAGCTATTGTCGAAATAATAATATTGTCCAGATACGAGAGAAAATAGTCCTCACAAGAGAAGAAGTAGGGATAATAGTCTATTGTGATGCCCTATTTTTTTGATCATTGCTTGCTGGTCTTATAATAAAGGAATAACGTCGTTACGAGTATGATGAGTCAGGTAAACGCTAGTAGGTTTTTTCGGGTAAATGCTTTTTTTATCAATTGATCGCGATCTATTTTTGCCAAGAGCATTCTGAGATTTTTTTTCGCTATTCATCCTTTGATATCATCAGCAGTATTATGTACGCAGAATCCTTCATCTACGAAATGATACAGCGCACTTCCTACAGTATCAAGGACGTCTATTCATCAAGCAATACTAAGATTGCTGTCTGTCGTGGATCATTTTTTGGCGAAATATAATTTTATGCTTCCATCGGTATCTGCATTGTCTTTTTGTCTGAGATATAGTGTTCATATACTTCAGCTTCCTGAAACACGATTGTTTTTGTCGGTACTAAAACCTACGAGATGAATAGTATTGCCTTGGATTTTCGGAGGCAGAAAATACGGGAACATGGTTGAAGGGACAAAATCTACGAAAGCAAGCGAACTTTCCATGACGATATCTGTTGCTGCTATCTCATTATCTTGCGTATCTATGATGATCTCTGTAGCTACTATGCATCATTTCCCTGTATTTCAACTATCAGGAGAAAATCTGATTTCTGTCGCCGTGCTGACTCAGAGTATCATGATGAGTGTGGCTATTCAAAGAATTTTTTTCATCACCGATAGAGTATCAAAATAAAATAATTGTTTTTATTGAACGATGATCGTTCCGTTGGTATAGATAAAATCCAATCCATCCATTCATGTGATATAGAGCCCATCTCAGGTGTAGAGAGTCCCATTGATCGATATGCCGTTCGTGTCGTATATTCAGATATTTCATTGGAGGATTGTTCATGTATATGGTCGTCCACACATGAGGATATCGTTGTTTGTTCATGTGAGATAAGGGTATGGCGAATTGATGTTTGTTCATGTGACGATGATTATTCCTCCAGAGAAGGAATACGTTCAAGCATAGCTTCCTCAGAAGATGTTAAGCCCGAACGTGTCTGTACATCACCAAAATGAACAGCTTGGTCTTGTCGTGAATTGCCAGCTGGCATTGCTTGTATTGCTAGCTAAATCTTTGACGGATCAAGTGATAAGTATTTCTGCATTGCTAGGGAAATGTCGTTGCGGAACTAACGATACGCTATATGATCAGGAATTTCATAATCATGGCTGTCCGCTTATCAAGGTGATCGCAAGATCGGTTCATGAATATGTTTTTCATGTATATAGCAAATCGACTCATGAGTAGATAGCAGGGATGCTGATGTTGATGCTTCATGTATCTATTCCTGCTCGGTCATCAATAAACGTAAAGGTTATCGGGCTGATTTTGCTGTCTACAAATGTCGCTCAATCGATCGGTGATGTCATAGAAATGGTAGGAGCCAAGGGAGAATTGAATGCAGCGGTAAAATTGCCTGTATGTATAGTCCCTAATTCGTTCGGATTGTCTGATCAGACAATAGTCATGGTTATTTGTTTTTCTACTTCATATCCAAATGGAGCAGGAGAAGCAAAGTTTACGGCATATCATCTGTTTTCGCTATCCCGAGTATATCTATTTATAGAATTGTTCCCTGTCCGTTGACTGATGTTCAGATTCGCTGGATTGAGGGTGTATGTCCGTCATCATCATGTGCAGTTTGGACATGCGATGGTTACTTTGATAGATCAGCTATATACTCATTCTTGATTGTCTACACTACTTGGTGCCGATTGATAATTGTTGAGATTGCTCGTATCCAAACCAGAATATCGATAGTGGCTTCTGTTATTGGTGTTCGTCATAGGGGAGACCCCTGCAGCTGTTCATGGTCATGCTCGATCGTAGAGTACAAAAGAGATGATTTGTCCGGTAGAGATATATCTTGCATTATTTGCAGGATAAAGTCCCATCATGAGGGGAGCTTCGTTGTCTATAATACACGGCAATGGCGAAAATGCGTATCCAGCATTTGTTGTTCATGTGAGGATATCCAATGATGAAATGCTGGAGTTGATGACAGCACCGTCATCGGTGGTATTCATGTCAAACACTATCATTCATCATGTTATGGTCGTAAATTCGAGGTATGTCGATAGAATGTTCTGTGTAGTGGAAAATAAGAAATTCGCTGCCGTGAGGACAGAAGATCATGAACCCCCGGGTTTGACTCAATAAGATCTATACAAAAATCCGCTTGAAATAAATCCATTGGTGGTGCTGGTAAAAAATGGATTGATGGACTGATGGAGTATCGCTATGCTACTGCTATCAAATTTGAGTGTGCTATCAAATCCGTTATAGGTTTGACCTCCAGGATTGATGAGTATTCAAAAATTATATTTGCAGTGCAATTTGAGTTGCGTACCAGAGCTTGGCGTGATACTAAAACTTGGATCAGCAGCGAAACTTGAAATACCCAAAATACTGAGCACGCCAAGTACCAATGATAAAACTAGTTTTGCTGATCTGTTTTTTTGCATATGGGCTGTATCCATTATCGACTAAAAGTACCGTCAAAGAACATATCTGTTTTTTCAAAATTAACTCCAATGACACTGATATCTGATGCGTTGATTGCTGAATCTCCATTCAAATTCCTAGGATCCAAGACATCGATTCATCCTCCGTATAATCCATCCGCAGTGACAATCGCTATATCGTTTCCATTGATCATGTGATCATAGACACCGACTATGTTTTTGAGATCGCCTGCTGATTGGTATCTCTTTCCGTCGTCTTGTGATTCATTGAGTTGCTGCGTACCATACAAGTTTGTTCATGTCGTAAAATCCAAAAGCTCTCCTCCTATCCCTGATAAGGCAATGCCGCTGAGATAAGACGCGAGATGTGATTGTCCTTTGAAGACGATGTAATAATTCCCTGCGGGAGCATTTATCATCGCCTCGCCAGTCCCTTCAGCATTTAGGGTGAAGAGAGGGCTAGTGGCTATCAGTGTTTTACTGGCGTCATAGATCTTTATGACTCAAGTATTGGATTTATTGGTATCTTGGTAGACGCGGTTGGAAGGAAACGCTTTGACGATGACGGGGAAACTGCTCGGATGTACGAGAGCGTCGATAAAGACGCCTCTGCGGGGAAGTGTATTCATATGACTTGATTGGTCGGTCGTATCGGCATTGAGGGTAACGCATCCATGATATCGTCCGCTGTAATATGTTGGAAATTGTACGGAGATATTTTTCGTTCCGCTGGCGCTTGTTGCAAGGGTAAAAATCGTTGTATCTCCAGAAATATATTGGCCGAATTCCTGGGTCTCATTTTCGCTGAGACAGGTTTTATGGGCGAAGGTATCGTTTGTCGTTGTTCCATCTACGAAACCGAGTTTATAGGTCATGCTAGAATATTCCTTGTTGGTGATGATGATCGAGAATCATTTTGTTTCACCTCCGGTGATCTCCAGTGTGATGCTATCTAACGCTTCGGTACCGGAAAGGACGGCAAAGTCCGAGAAACCGATCATGGTGTTGTCGGAACGCAAAAATGCAAAAAAAAGCAGAAGGATCCCACTTCCTCATATCAATGTATTGCGTATCCTTGTCCGTGACAACAGCATGCGTAGTTCGTAGGTCAAAATAAATGTATATCCAAGTATATTCTACGAGAGGGTATTTGTCATTTTTTGGGCAAAAATAGGGTTCTTTTTGCAACCATTTACGAAAAAAATAGATATAATATCAATAAAAAAACTCCCCATGAAGAGGAGTCTCTAGAAAAAATACGTCAGTAGGGTTATTTGAATTTTTTTTGGAAAAATTGTATCAATAAGGTGA
>CAZIVH010000019.1:0-20058 GCA_964542965.1 uncultured Candidatus Peribacteria bacterium
AAGAAAAAATCCCAGCAACAAAAGGCGGCAAATAGGACTAAAGGCGCTAAGAGATTCGAGTATCCAAAAAGGAAGCTCACCGTTGAAGAAGCGAAAGATCTTGGAGTTGTCGGTGTGGTAAAAAATCCGAAAGGGCATGATTATATCCGATTTCTTAGAGGCAGAAAAATTTGCCGAGAGACGAGATTGAGGACAGATCCGGATGGATACAGATATATAAAGACTCCATCAGGTGGGTCAGAGGTTGTCAGTGCGCCGCAATCCGGACGGACGAGAGGAAGATTGAGAAAAGCTATAACAAAGCGCTAATTTTTTTTATTCCTAATATACTCCATGAAAAAATTTCTCCTAGGAATGCTTGTAATGTCTGTAGCATTCTCTTTTTGATATAAAATAAACGCTAGTACTAGCGATCTGACGAGTCCGATTTTCAAGATCCATGCATATAGCTATGATAAGCTTTCCGATATCTATACTTTCGAACAATACGGTAGTGCTGTCCTTGTAGCAAACAATATATTGCTTACCAACGCACATGTGGTGACGGATAGCAACAATGCTGTCACGCTCCAATACGAGGCGTGCCAGACGATGTCTGAAGATGAAGTACCTGTATGTTTCTCTACGTTGCAACTCTTGAGATATGACAAAAAAAACGATTTAGCGTTGTTGCAGATAGTAAATCCTCATAACGATATGCCTGCGTACGTGAATATAGGATCAGGGACCTTGGCTATGGGGGCTTCGGTGCGCGTGGTAGGATATCCTGCCAATGGAGGTACTACGATTACCACCACACAAGGAACTATAGCATGATTTGAGGATGGATATTACAAGACGGACGCAAATATAGATGAAGGGAACTCATGAGGAGGAGCTTTCAATGCAGCAGGGGAATTTATAGGAATACCTACCTTTGTGGTCAACGGACAGACAACGCTGGGGTATATCATTCCTACCAGCGTTATTGCTGATTTCATTGCAGGAAAGTCTTGAGCGACACACAAACCAAAATATTCTCTGGCATTTGATAAACGGTTGAAATCTATATATGTAATGCAGGATTCATGAATAATAGACAACACGCTATTTACTACGCCGGACTTCAATGAGATAGGATTGGTGCTGGATAACGGATTAGAGAAAAAGGCAAACAATCTCTATCACTACACCTTATACAATGAACATGATAGTGTGGTAATGCTATCTTCTTTCATAGCGACGAATGATGCGGCTATGGGAGCGTATGCAAATAATGTGGTGAAATATCTTAGCAAAAACCAATATTCGCCCAAAAAGACGACCAAGATGATGGGAGGAAAAAAATGGAATGTGATATCGTTTGGAGATGAAACATTGATAGGGTATTATTACATCCAGGCATCGAGCACTACAAAAACCTATCTGGAATTCGTAGTCTTTGCAGATAAGGATAATATCGCAGATTTGACTGATCTCACGAGGTTTGTAGAAGGTATCACGCTCAAGAGAAATCAAGTAAAGGCCAAGGTATTTAACTTACCAGTTGTTAAACTCTCTTCTGCATGGGATATCGGTATCGTGAAATGATTGGAGGATGATGGACTATCTATCAGCATCTTTCCAAAAAATGGGAAATACGCAACAGAGATTTCCGCATATATAGGAGAAAAATGAGATACCTTGAAGACGATTACCAACCAAGTAAGGGATACTTACGATATGATAGGCTATACAGTCAAAAATGAGATATCCAAATATCCCAATAGCGTATCTATCGTGAGTGCAACCAGTGAGGATGAAAATCCTATAGTGAGCGTTTTCGGACTAAAGAAGTATGGCTCCAATAATATGTTTATACACATTAATTCGGAATTGACTTCTTCATCTGCCAAACAAGAGGCGATACAACTTGCATACAAGATATTAGGACTCCAATAATCGTAGTAGTATGATATAGCTCCGTACATGCTACGGGGCTTTTTTTGACAAAAATTTTTTTTTCGTTACAATAAAAACTGAAGAATTTATTTATAGTAGATATATGCCACTAGCTCCGGAAAATCAGTTTCAGAAGAAATATCAGAACGAACTTTTTGCTACGCTTATAGAAAAGTGAGTGTTTTATGTTGTCAAAAAAAACTTTCTTTCGATACCATTATCCATCAGGATGGTGGGTTTTTCTCTCTTCGTATTTGTCTTGTGACGAGGCTTGTGAGCAGATGTGTTTTTTTCGCTCTATATAAAAAACATCGTCAATCATGTGTTCCTTATCTCTATTATTGGAGCGATATTATCTTTGAGCAAAATGTTTTTTTCTATTCCTATCTGAGAAATCGATAATCATGCCAATCTAAAATCAGTGTTGTTTTTGAGTAAGTTTGTCTATGCGGTCATGGGCATCGTGTATGTGTTCGCAGGGATATATAGTTCTGTAGTGCTGCTTATCTTGGCAGTGCTGTTAAACGGTTTGGCAACAGCATCGCTGTTCACGACTTATCAGACGTTTATCCGCAAAAATACGAGATGATGAGAAAGAGGCAGGTCATTTGGTCTGTATTTTTCAAGCATAAATCTCGCCTATATCGTAGGGGCATTGATTAGTTCGTATTTGATAACTAAGTTTGATCTTCCGCATCTGTTTATTTTCATTCCTATCTTTGCGTTATTGTCGCTATTGACTGATAAGAAGCTCCCGAGTTTGGGCAAGAAAAAAATCAAGGAATTTTTGGCAGGGCAGACCTTTACCCAAAGATTCATCCATGAAGTGTTCTCTTTTCGTCCTATCAAAAAAGTGATAGGGAAACTTAAAAACTATTCAGGCAGAATGTATTATGCATTAGGATTTGAAGTGCTCTTCAATCTGCTCAACTATGTAGGATTTATCTTTATCCCTATCGTGTCTGTAGCGAATGATTTGAGCCTATCGCAAGTAGCTATGGTCTTTGCAGCGATGAGATTGCCGTACTTGATAGATTTCTTCACCTGAGATATCGCCGGAAATGGAAGTAAAAGGAAATTTCTCTTTATTATGCTATTTTTCCTTTCTCTACTATATCTTTTGCTCTGATTTAACGAAGGATTCCGAAATATTATGATAATAACGTTCGGTATCTCATTGTGACTATCGTTGATGCGCCCTGTGATTTCCGCATATATCTCTGATTGTACGAGACCGGAGGATGAAGGGACAATCACCGGTGTCGGTGAGTTTGTAGGAAAGATAGGAGAGATCATCGGAGTACTATGATTCGGATTGCTTTCTGCAATATTCAGTTTGCAGACATCATTTATCATTATAGGAATATTTGCCATGTTGCTTGCTATAGCAGGCATCATCAAGAGATTCCGATTCTTTAAATATGATGGGTAGATTATTGGTTTTTACATAAAATCTCACATCAATATTCTATTAATTTCTCAAAATCCTTATCCGAATCGACTCGATATGCTTCGAGTTTTTTTCTTAATTCCTGATGCTGTGGATATCATTGATCTGGATTTTCTATGATATCTGAAAATTCATGATTCAAAAGGAAAGTAAGCGCTTCTTTTAAATCTTCAAATTTTTTTTCATCATGTACTTTCGAGATAATATATTCTTTATAGTAGTGTATGGTTTGAAAATGGAGTAGCTCGTGGATAAACGCTTTGCATACTCAAGACCGATGTATATGAGATCGCGTCTGCCCGAGTGAAACATTGTAGGGACCACGGTTGAGTGAAGTAAGGAAAATAGTGAAATCATTCCTATATATAGGACGATGGGTAAGCTGTTCCATTTTTGCGAATATAGCGTTTTTGTTGGTATCAAATGCGCTTTGCATCTCTATGATTTTCTTGTTTGCTTCATCCTTGTGGCTTTTCCAGAAATCTTCTAAATATTCACGCAAAAAAGGATAGGCATTTTCTTCTTCCATTCCCTGTAGCTGTTGCAAATCAATAGAGGTCGTTTGCTCCACCTGTTCTTTTCGTTTGGCTGAATGAGTATTTTTATTGAAAGCTGATCGATAGTTTCGAGCATCCTTTTCAATATCGAGTCTGACTTGTATGGTAAATTCAGCCATAATATTCTATTCATATAAAATCTCCCGACCTTCCAGTTTCTTATCGGTCAGGATATAGACAGCTCAGCTATTACAGTGGGCTTTTTCTATCTGATTTCCTTTGGCGTCCAAGATGTCGATGATTTTTAGTTCGCCCATCTTTGTAGGACTTAAATACTTGATCTTCATCCCTGGAGTGATGACTTCTTTCGGTTCAATATGAAAATATTTTTCACCATCCTTTTCTATGAATTCATCAGAGAACATGCCGAAGTAATTTCTATTGAATAACGGTCCAGCACTCTCCAAAGTAGTCGAGCCGACTGGAGTTTCACCTTCAGGGAAATCTTTTAGTTGGTTGAATAAAAATCCATCTCGATATTCCCTATGTGGAATCACGTTCACTAAATTTGCTACGTTTTCATCTATTTTTTTTCATGCAATAATCGCATCGCGTACATGTTTGTATGCCTTCACGACAGCTCATACATAAAATTCTGATTTGCTTCTTCCTTCGATTTTCAAAGCATCGACATACGGTAAAATCTCCTTGAGTTTGTCTATCGTACACAGATCTTTAGACGATAAAATATGGCTTCCTTCTTCATCTCATTCGAGCTGATAGAGTTTTCCTGGTCTGCGTTCCTCTTCGAGCCGGACTTTGTATTTGAATCTGCAGGCATGAGAGCATTCTCATTTGTTTCCTGGTCTTCCTGACATATAATCTCATAATAAGCATCTTCCCGAATAACTCATGCACATCGCTCCATGGACAAAAACTTCAATCTCTATTCCTGGCACTTTTTCGCGGATTTCCTTGATTTCTTCGAGACTCAATTCCCTCGCGAAGACAATCCTTTTCACGCCCATCTCTTTTCGGAATTTTACAGCGGCTCGATTCATCGTCGAACTCTGGGTACTGAGATGTAGAGGAATATCTGGTAGGTATTTCCTGATGATATGGAAGGTCCCTGGATCGGAGAAAATGATGGCGTCCGCACCGACATCAGCAATCTGTTTGACGGTCTGTTCAAATATTTTGATATCGATATTTCTCGGAAAAATGTTCATCGTAAGCAATGCTTTGCTGCCGTTCTTATGGAGATCATCGACCGTTTTTTTGAGATCATCAAAATTATAGATTTTGTTCTGCCTCATTCTCAATGACGTGAATGGTACGCCGACATAGACCTCTTCTGCTCAGTACTTACTAGCAACCATGGCTTTCTCATAGGATCACCCGGGTGCGACGATGGTTGGTTTTTTGTTCATGTAAAATTTATCATTCAAACATGTAAAATTTCTTTTGGAGAGTATAGCAGAGTTGATTAAGTTTTCAAATGAAAAGACTGACTATAGAGATACGAGCCAGTCTTATTTTTTGCGTAATTTTTTTTCAAGAATATCGAACAATCTAAAACAACGCTTGATGATGTCTTTGATGTTTTTCTTGAAGTACTCCAGAAGAAAACTTCCAAAGAGAAAGCCTATCCCAAGAATCCAAAGGATCATGTTACCTATGGAACTGAACCTAGCTCCCAAAGCTACTGCTATCAAGAAGCATATGAAAAGGATAAGCGCGGTGAAGATATATGGGAGTATCTCTGCTTCAAAGAACTCTCGCATATGTATTCTTCTGCGTTTGTGTTTGGTTTTTTTATACATATATTTGGTTTTTTTATTTTTTGATGATGATAGTTATTTCGCTTTCAAAATCAATCTATGCTATTCTAACTCTTCGACTTCTTTCATGACCTTTTTCGTGCGATAGACTTTGCATGCATAGAGGATTTTGAAGAGTATGATGGCTATTCCGGTCATGATCCAGAATTCAATCCTGATGAATCCATAGAGTACCAAAAACATCAATGCTATGACCGAAACCTTGAATCAAGGGACGTTGTATATCTTATTCATTTCTCCCAAGACATAATCGCAGATTCCCATATTGACTTTGGAATTGTCGGAGATAGTCTGGTCCAATCGTGATTTTTTGTACTCACTGAGTTTGTCTACGAATGTAGGAGACTTTGCTCAATTTTGGATATCTATTTTTTTGAGGTCGAGAATTTTGGAATTGAAGAAGAGCTCTGTATTCTCTTTCAAAGTCTTGGCTTCTTCCATGCCAAGTTTGAAAGGTTTGGAGATGTAATCTATGACGCTGTTGGACGCTTGAGAAAGTCATTCGCAGGTGAAAGGGAAATTCTGGTAATATCCAACGATAAAAAGACTGTAGGCTATAGTGATGAATACGGTGAACATGTATCCTCCGACATTAAAATATCATTGAGAGCTGAAGTAGATCTTTTCATGAGATTCTCCCTGCAAAAATCGTGCAAAATAGACTATACCGATATTGATGGCCAATATAGATGCTACGAGCCGGATATTGTGGTATCCTATAAATACCCCTTGGATTGCTGTGATAATGAGCATCACGATCAATAAATATTTGATAGGCATTTTGCGCACCTGGAGATAGAAAAAATGGAAAAAAAGAAAAAATAGCATCACAAAGAGCATAGACTTCAATACGATGAATTGAGAAAAAAGCGTCACGAACATGCATACATAGGCTATCAGGGATAGTCAGAGAAAAATCCAGGCTTTCGGTGAGCGCAATTTTCTTTTGGTTGCAGTGAGCGGAGAGAGCCTATCCAAAGGGATATGTTGTTTTGTCATCTATCAGAAGAACAGAGTGATAAAATATTGGGATTGCCGTGCGATAATCCAAAAAGCGATAATCATCGCAGGGAAAAAGGGAATACTTTTCATATGACCGTTCTCTAGATGCAATTTCCCTTTGAGGAGATAATGGACGCCCGCTCGGAGAAGGCCGATAATGCTACTTATGAGAACAAAGATGATAAGTATCTTGACCATCATGGATCATGAAAATAACATGTTTTGGAACGAAAAAATAAGCGGAAGATAGATGCCTACGATGAACGCTAGATAGATATCGCCTTCACCGAATCCGTCATGATGCTCTTTGAACCTGATCTTCACATATCGTCTCGCAAAAAGATAGATAAGCAAAAATGTTCAGGTAAAGAGCAGCGAAGCGAAGAGCGCGTTCCGAAGATTTCAATTGGGAAGCAAGAGATTGCCTATTACTCCGGTAGCCGCCAAAAGATATCGTACATTCATATGAAGCTCGTATTTTTGGATATCATAGACGAGGAGAAGGACTAACAATCGGTTGGTGATGAGCCGGAAGATGATGACGCCTCGTCAGAATTCTCCCATCCATCGATAGGTTCACAAAAAAATTCCTGCTGACAGGATTTCGAGGACCGGATAGATCCGCGATAGCTTTGCTCAGCAATACCGGCATCTTCCTCCGTGGACGAGATAGCTCAAAAGCGGCACGAGGTCAGTAATTCCGAGTTTATGATGACAATGAGGGCACTGAGAGCGTCAGAAAAAAAATCCGCGGAGTTTCTCTCGTGTAATGCCATCGGCAAATCTTGTAAGGATGACTGATCCAAGAGATCCGAAAAGAAGTCAAAGAATAAGCATAAGTATTCGCATGTGTTTCATTATTCGTAAACAGCGCTGAGTATAGCAGAGGGAAAGGAAAAATCAAGCCCCAAAAATTGACAGAAAATAAAAAATAACTATAATATAATCACAATGCTTTATTACTAATAAAAATAAAATGAATTTTTTAGAAAGAAAGGAAACAATTCTATGAGAATGAAAGAAAATTTCTTCCGTAAAAAAAGCCAAAGAAGCTATTGAAACAGGGAAAATCAGTAAAGAATTCGCTGAAGAACTGATTCAATTGCTTGTTGAAGATAAAAAAAAGAAAAAAGCTAGAACACGAAAAGAGAAAATTTTACACAGAATAGAGAGTTTTCAAAAACAATTCGATAAAAAAAATCCAGAAGAATTAGATTGAGAAAAAGTAGTAATTACTAAAAAAGAAATAAAACATCTCGAAAAAGCACTTGAAGAAATAGAAAAATCCAAAGAAATAGGTGTAGGATCAGAAGAACAAGATATAGACCCAGATATAGAAAATGAAGAAAAATAAAATTGATTTTTTGATAAGCTGTATATGTCAGCTTGTTTCTTATTAAACCTTGAAATTTCCGGACAAGTGAATATAGGTAAATCACCTTATTTTACTGTTATTTCAAAAAATGGCGAACGCGTATCAACACCAAGAAGTCGAAGCGAAACGAGAGAAGTTCCGAGAGGAAAATAAATGCTTCGCAGCTACTATGGATCCTACCAAACCGAATTATAGCATCGTGATTCCACCTCCAAACGTGACGGGAGTCTTACATATGGGACATGTCTTGAATAATAGTATTCAGGATGTTTTGGTAAGACGGAAAAGAATGAGCGGCTACAATACACTTCGAATGCCAGGAACCGATCATGCAGGTATCGCTACCCAGAACAAGGTTGAGAGGAAACTCGCCGATGAAGGCAAGACCAAGGAAGATATCGGCAGGGAGGAATTCATCAAGCAGACCTGGGAACGAAAAGAGAAACATGGGAATATTATTACCACACAACTAAGGAAGTTATGAGCCTCATTAGACTGGGATAGGGAGAGATTTACGATGGACGAAGGACTTTCCAATGCCGTCAAAGAAATTTTCATCAAGCTCTACAATGATAATCTGATCTACCAAGGCGAATATATGGTCAATCGATGTCCAAGGTGCGGAACCGCATTAGCGGACGATGAGGTTAATCATGAAGATGAAGACGGATTTTTTTGGGATCTGAAATATCCTATCGTAGGAACCAATGACTTCGTTACGCTCGCTACGACGAGACCGGAGACGATGCTTGGAGATACCGGTATCGCCGTCAATCCTAATGATCCAAGATACAAGGACTTGATTGGCAAAAAGGTTTTGCTGCCATTGGTCAATAAGGAAATACCTGTCGTTGCTGATGAATATGTTGATATGGAATTCGGGACAGGAGTCGTCAAGATGACGCCAGCGCATGATCCGAATGATTATGAAGTAGGGAAAAGGACAGGATTGGAGATAGTTAATATCTTTACGCCTGACGGCAAGATCAACGAGAACGGCGGAAAATATGCAGGATTGGATAGATTCGAAGCGAGAAAAGTGATCATAGAAGATCTGAAGGAAGGATGATTTTTGTGAACTATAAAAAAGCATACGCACGCCGTAGGACATTGTTATAGGTGTTCCACTATCGTCGAACCAAGGATTTCCAGACAGCGATTCGTAAGGATGGAACCATTAGCCAAACCTGCGATAGAAGTCGTAAAAAGCGGGAAAGTCGTCATCCAACCAAAGAGACGGGAAAAGGTGTATTATCACTGGTTAGAGAATATTCGCGATCGATGTATCTCCAGACAGATCCGACGAGGACATAGAATACCGGCTCGGTACGGACCGGACAATAAGGTGTTTGTAGCTCGCAATGAAGCAGAAGCGCAAACACAGGCAGATGCTCATTACGGAAAAACCGTGGCTTTAACTCAAGAACAAGATGTTCTAGATACTTGGTTCAGCTCTGCGCTCCGACCGTTCTCTACGATGGGACGACCAGAAAAGACTAAAGAGCTCGAGATGTTCTATCCGACAAATGTACTGGTCACGGCAGCGGATATTATCTTTTTCCGGGTTGCAAGAATGATTATGACCGGTATGTACGAAATGAAAGAGATACCGTTCCATGACGTATTCCTTCACGGAATCGTGAGAGATGAACAGGGCAGGAAAATGTCCAAATCGCTCGGTAATTCACCGGATCCATTGGACTTAATCAAGAATTATGGAGCGGATGCTATCAGATTCACGATGATCTACAATACGTCCCAAGGACAGGATGTCCATTTCTCAGATAAGCTGATCGAGATGGGAAGAAACTTCGCCAATAAGGTATGGAACGCAAGCAATTTCGTACTCATGAACTTAGAAGGATTCGATCATACCAAAATAAATTCGGCTGATCTGAAGCTCGAACTTGTCGATGAACGGATCTATTCCAGGCTTCATTCCACTATCCAGACGGTAAATGAAAAGTTAGATAAATATATCCTCGATGAGGCAGCGAAAGCTGTCTATGAATTCATCAGAGGTGATTTCTGTGACCGGTATGTTGAGATGGCAAAAGTCAGATTGTACAACAACGACGATGCTGCAAGCAAAGCGACTGCGCAATATGTGCTGCGAGATGTGCTCGAACAATCATTGAGACTGTTACATCCATTTATGCCGTTCGTGACTGAAGAATGTCGACAGCAATTAGGCACCGGCAAGAAGACGATTATGCTTGAAGACTATCCGAAATTGGACGAGAAAAAGATTTCTGCAGAAATAGAATCTGCAATGATGTACATCCAAGAAGTAACGACATCAATTAGAAATATCAGAGCGGAAGCAAATGTTTCACCAGCGAAAAACGTTACTGCACTCATCAAGACGTCCGATGAAAAGGAAATACATGTTCTCGAACAGAATAAATGATTCATCATGAAACTTGCTAAACTTGAAATCTTAGACTATGGAAAAGATATCTCCAAACCTGATTTGGCAGGATTCCGTGTTGCGTGAAAATCGGAGATTTACATTCCATTGGCAGGATTGCTCGACGTCGAAGCCGAATCAAAAAAAATCAATGATCAGATAGAAAAACTGGAACAATGACTTGCTTCCTGTAGAAGAAAATTATCAGACGAGACCTTCCTTTCCAAAGCACCAGCTCAAGTCATCGAAAGAGAAAAAAATAACGAAGCGGAGTATGTCGACAAGATCGAGAAGTTGAAGAAAAATCTAGAATTACTGAAAAAATAATGGAAAAATGGAAACACGGAAAATGGAAATATGGAGATATGGAAAAATTAATGTTTCAATCTTTCAATCTTTCAATAGTGCTATATGAAAAGTCTTTACCAATCCAAACTACGAAAGGATATCCAGCATGAGGTCTATCGTAAACCGATGTTTACGGTTGAGCTTTTTGGTAAAGAATATTTTTGATCTATCAAAGAAAAGAAAATCTGACCATTTAACTTGAGCCGATATCAGATCATGGGCGTCACGCTTCCCGACGATCAGGTATACGTCCAAAAAGAGCTCGCAAAGCTCAAAAAGTCATTCAAAAAAAAATGAATATTTCTCCAATTAGGCATCGTCAATGCAATAGTTTACTTCGACAATAGTATAAAAAGATGTCCGGAATTTGATCAGGATATGCATGACTTCAGAGTATGATTGCAAAAAGTACTTAACCAAAATTATGACTTAAAGACTGCTTTTCGTGAGAATATGCCAAACGCGGATATTGTGTATGATGTTATGAAATCTGATGAGGAATTGCTTAAGGATATGGATGAAAGCTGCCGCAAGCGCGTCAAAAAAGCTATCGCATGAGGCATGGAATTCAGAATCGTCGAGAAATATTTTTACCCTGAATTCTTCGAGAAACGACAGCTGACGGCAGGCGCCAAAGGATTCAATACGATCTCTCAAGCACAATATGACAGATTGCTTGAATATATAGAAAAGGGGCACGGTATGCTAATTTGAGCATATCTGGACGGCAGGATGATAGCAGGAACAATATGTTTGTTTACCGATAAGATGATTTATTGTCCGTACGGATTCTACGATAGGACATACAATAAAATTTGAGTGCAACATTTCTTGAAATTCAAGCTCTTCACACGAGCACGTGAAAACGGATATAGAACGGTAGATACGGGAGGTGGCGCACCGACAGGATTTCCGAAACATCCGCTCGCGAGCGTCAGCGCTTTCAAGGAATCACTTGGGGGAACTAAAACAGAATTGTTTGGTAGCTATGATATCGTTTTTAATAAATTTCTTTACTGGGTGTTTAAATTGCGGTATAAGCTCAGAGGGTAAAAATTACTCCCTATATCCCTCTAAAATAGGGTTTTTTTCCCTTCCTCTATTTTAGGGGAAGGTTAGGATGGGGTAATAAAGAGAGACTTTTTTCATAAATACTTGACATTTAATTAAAAAAACTTATATAATATAAAACATAAAACAACACAGAATGAAAAAAATTATTGTATTGTTAATCGTTACTGCAAGTCTTATACTTGTATATGGTACATTCCGGTATGGAATCCCAGGATATGCTCCTGTTTTCCCTAAAGGAAGTTGGCAGACTAATGGATTGCTTATGGTAATCGTCTGCTCAATAGTACTTACCTTTGCTGAAGTTTTTAAAAAAAAGGCGGTGTAGTAATAATATCAAAAATGAGGAGTGGTAATGTACCACCCCTTTTCGTTTTTCATTAATAGTTGACATTTAATATAAAATATCTATAAGATAGAAAGTACAAAAAACAAAAACAATGAAAACAATGAAAAAAATCAAGATGATCATTGCGATTATCGTGGCAATACTGTCGCTTGTAGGGGTTGTAGGGATGTTTTGTAATGATGTATCAACGATGTTTGTGATGAAACAAATTCCCAAAATTCACTCGAAAGTTGAAGAGGACATCATTGAATATCAGCGATTAGAAAAGTTAATCGCGGTAAAGAATCTTCAAATAGATTCTCTTGCTCGTATACAGAACAAAACTGAGATTGATCAACTCAAAAAAAGTAATTATGAACTTACAAAAAGTGATTATGAACAGCAAAAAAACATCATCGAGCTTGATATAAAGATGGGGTACTACTTAATAACTTTAGTGTTATATTTGACGTATCTTGCTGTATTTATCTTTTCGATAGTCTATCTTCGCGAGAACATACATCTAGGCAAAAAAAATTGATGTACAGGACGGGTTTTCCGTCCTTTTTTGTTTTTTTACCTTTGCACCCGGGTGCAGTGGTCACTAAAGCGGCTACAGAAGCTAAAAAACCAAAAATTTCACCCGGGTGGATACTTTTTTTTTGTTTTGTCAATCCAAAATGGCGATAGCAAGGGTATATTTTGGTATTTCAAACGGTTCTTGGATATAATAATACTGTGTGATTTACATCACGTAATCTCAATGACAGAAGAGAAACAAAAGGAAAACATATCTACACCAAATATGAATAATCTAGGTTCATCGGCGCCAGATTTTTCCGATATAGGTAATCTGAAACTCAATGACTTGGAATCTACCGCTCCTGCACAGAGCGTGATTTCTCAATTGAATGTCGAAGCAGCAAAGATCCCTCCGAGAGAGGAAGTGAAACTCGAAAAATTTGGTATCAAAATAGAGCCGACCGAAGAAAAAAGAGAGACCGTGAAGTTGGGAGAAAGCGGCGTGATCGGCGGTCAGAAATCCAGATATCATAATCAGTATCGGAGATTATTCCTCTTATCATTTTTTGTTATCGTCGTGACAGGATTGGCTTCGATAGTGCTTCGTCTGTATAGTCGTTATGTCTATTTCGCGGCACAGCCGATACCTGATGCAACGTACCAATCATATATCGATACCTACAAGAAAGGAAGGGAATTTATAGACAAGGCGCTGAATTTAAGCAGTTATCAGCAATATATGACCTTTTCTCTCCAAGGGACGGGCGGAGAGAAAAACGTGAATTCCGTGATCAATGATACGAGCTTGAGCTATATCCAGAAGAAGGATATCTTACAGCAAGCGCTCAATGATTTCTCAACGCGTTTTGCAGGTCATGCGACGACGCTGAGTACGCTCAAGGAGAATATCTCCAAATACGGGTTCTTCTCTCAAGAATTATATGACCTGATCGAGAGCCAGAGTGAAACGACGTCGATCAAAAAATATCTTCTCTCGCTGGAAATAATCAAGTTCAGCAGTGCGATCAAAGTGTTCAGTTATCTTGATACCTTCGTCTCGAGTTTAGCTAATGCGCTCAAGGAACCGACAAATGTCGTTCAGGAAAAGATGCAGAAATTCGCAGATAGAGGCGAAAAGGATATTCTCGTCTACCTCAATAACTGTTATCTCAATCCCTACGAGATCGATTATGACTGCAATATGGTCGGCGATTTCGACAGGTATTATGATTTAGTGGACAAGGAGACGCCAAGGCCAGATACCAACTTCTTCAAAAAGATGGCGTATTACGTAGACAATAAATTGGAGCAGACGGATCTTCCGAGCTTTTCCATCACCTTCAAAAAATACGATCCGACCCAGAAGCAGATCAGCTTTACGGTCGACGTAAATACATTCAAACAGGACGAGATCGCATTGATCAAGAAAGGAATCATCAATCCGCATATCTTCATCCTCAGCAATTTACTGAATCTGATCAAACAAAGCATATTCGTGGTTTCGGAAAATATCGATGCGAAATCCATCAAGATCGTACCGAAGATCATCAAGATCTGAAGCTCGGTGTACAACGTCAATAATTCGACGCTCGATTTCGTGTTGCCTATCCAGAAATGATCAGAGAGGGAAATCAGCGATTATATAGCCCCTATTTTTACTTCTTCAGAATAGCGCAGCGATGATAGAGCAAACGACAGAAAAAAAGAAGCTGACCATAGATCTGCAAAAGATGAAAGCTTTTCTGGATGTAGTAAAGAGATACACGGTATGACTCTACAGATTTTTCAAGGACAACAAAAACAATAGCAAGATGATGCTGACGGTAGCGTTGATAACTACCGGTATCGCTATCTATTTTGGTGTCCAATTGTTTACGGATATTCGCTATCTCAACGGAAAGACGCCCGAACTGATGAATCTCAAAAGCTACGATATGCGTGAATTGCAGACGAATGCTTTGACACAACCTGTCCTAAAAACAGCAGATACCATCAACGATCTTTTGGAAGAGGATATGCTCACGCAAGGAGAGATAACAAAATATTCTGATTATCTTCATTCGCTCCAGATTCCGTACACGTATTTGCTGCAATACATCTATTTGCCTTCGCTCAACGTACGGAAAGAAAAATATACGGACAAGATCGATATCAATCTTATGGGAATCAATTTCTTGGAAAAGAATCCATTCAACGATATTACCTTATTGCAGAGACGATGAGATTTTTTCAAGAACCTCTGAGACAATAATGAATCCAATGATGTGCTCGATATGAAGATCGGCGATTTCGTAGAGGACGAGAAAGGCTTCTTTAGCATGCCGATAACGGTGTCATTTGTCGCGAATTCCAAACGCGCATTCCTATTGTTAGCAGACAAACTTTCCATGACGTCCAACAAGGAGAATGTATCGCTGATAGATGAATTCTTCTATTATCTCTGGAATGAGATCAAGAAAGGAAAGGAAAAAGAGATCAAGGCATTGGAACAATCATATGCATCAATATTCTGATCAGGCGAAAAAGTGGATCAGGATAAATTGATAGGATATCATCTCTATACACGGATATTCAATGGCGGGAAGAATACGCTTATCGACGATACCATCATTGACAAGACGGTGAAGAGCATCATCTCCTGTAACAATGATGTAGATGAAGTGTGTTATTATAAATTCAGGGAAAGATATAGGAATATTCCGAGTTTCGGATATTTGGTCGGAACTGATCTCTGAAGCAACGGAGCGGAAAACCTCAGGAAATTCGTCAAGGAGCTTCCTCCGATATTTTCCATCAAGGAATTCGAATTCGATAAGATAAAATCGCCTACATTGTCCGATGTAAGCAATAATGCGTATCAAGGGAAAGTGACTATCGTAGTATACGGAAGAAGCGCATCTGCACAAGAAGTAGAGGAGATAGCATTGGCGCTCGGCAATAAATGTCTCGGAGAAAATAAAGCTTTGACTACGCAAGACGGACTCAATCTGATACAGGCGGCTATCGTGAAATTATCGGATCTTAGCAGGGTAGACAAAAGCTACGGAGATAATCTTTGGGAATTGAAATCCCTTATTGAACAATTAGACAAAGACTATCCGACACTCAGCAACTACAAAAAGACCATAAAGCTCTTTGAACTTTACAGGATGCTCAGTGACGCAGGGCTCTGTAAATAGAAACTAGTGAATAACTAAAAACGAAAAAATAAAAGTGTAGGAATTTGTATGTTCATAGAATATTGTAACATCTACGATAGTCCATAATATAGGAAATCCTACACTTTTCACTATTAACTATTCATTATTAATTAATTTCACATATTGTGCCGGACATGATCCACATCTTCATCTTCTTCTAATGCATCGAGCAAGCTATAGAGTTTCTCAGTGCTTTCTTCGTTTAGTTTCACGGTGTTTTCCGGGATGAATTGGATGTCTGCTTCAGTCATATGATAATGGTGTGTAGTCAGTCATTCTTGCACAGCTGCGAAATCTTTTTTGTCTGAATAGATGATAACAGTATTTTCTTCGGCTTCGATATCGCTGATAGGAAGTTCCATAGCACGTTCTTCGAGCTCTTCTTTGTTGAGCGGCAAAATTTTCTCTATGGTTTTCCCTTTGTCCTGTACGGTCTCTGAAATGCCATCTATGACGAATACGCCTTGTTCCTTGAATTGCCATGCTACAGAGCCGATAGCTCACATGGTCCCTCATTTTTTTTGCATGATATTCTTGATGCTTGTGGCGCTTCTATTGGTGTTGGACGTCAATGCTTTGATAAGTATAGCAACGCCATCCGGACCGTATCCTTCATAGAATATCTCTTCAAGGTTTTCTCCTTCGAGTTGTCCTGACCCTTTCAAGATAGCTTTTTCTACGACATCTCTAGGTAGATTGTACTGCTTTGCCTTGCTAAGCGCGAGCTCTAGCGCAGGGTTCATTTTTGGATCAGCGCCTTTTTTGGCAGCTATTTGGATGATCTTCCCGATCTTGGCGTAGTTCTGTGATTTTTGTGCATCTCCGCTGGCTTTTCTGGCCGCGATGCTATGTCGTCTTCCCATGGGTGAAATGTATAATTTAAAATACTCCAATACGTTCCCTCTTTTTTTCCAAAGAGGGGGGACCCGCGAGGGTGGGAGATTTCACTAAGTCGCAAAATCCTCCATCCTAAAGGATACCTCCTCCTTTCAGTAAAGGAGGAACGTCTTTTAGTTTATCTGTTCTCTATGACATCCTTGATGTCTGAAAGCTTATATCATTTTCTCATCAGCTTCTGGATGATATCGAATCCATCTACATTTTTTTTCTTGTACGCTGCTATCTCTCTCTTGATCTTTGCGTGGACTCCTTCACTCATTCCGGTTTCATATCTTTGCAGCATTTGCTTGATGATGTCTGGAGGGATACCTTTCTGTTGAAGCTTTTGTATGATTCTGATAGCTGGTTTTCCTTTATTCACTACCTCACTTCTGATATAGCTTTCCGCAAACATCTCGTCATTCACGTAATTCTTTTTCTTCAACTCATTGATAGTCCGATCGACGTCGCTAGTAGAATATCCTTTGAGATACAACTGAATCCTTAACTCTTTTTCAGTCTTTGGGAAACGGTGGATATACTTTAATGCATAATCGAAACACTGCATACTTCAAAACAGGAAATGAATGATAATTTGCCCTTCGGGCGTATATTTGGACTTTTTCCGTAATTTGTTGTGGTGAATTACGCGTAGCGAATATACGCGAAGCAAATTAACGTTTTAATGCGAAATTTATCGTCGCTTCATTGTTGGTGAAGAGTGCGACAACATCGCCTTCAGGATTTTCCATAGGTATAAATTCGGAGATCAACGCTTCGTGTTTGAAAAATTTCTCGAATTCGTTCAGTATGTTTTTGAGATGTTCATCTGCGGTGGAGTAGATAGCTTTCACCTTGTCGCTGACATTGTAATCGGCATCTTTTCTCATCTGATTCAAGAATCTAGAAATCTCTCTTGCTACACCTTCTCTTTCGAGTTCTGGCGTCAATTGCAAATCAAGCTTTGCTATGATATTCTGGTCAACTGCCATATTATCTCCTTCGAGACCTTCGTAAGCGATTTCATATTCTCCTGATTCAAGTGTCCACTCGTTTCATTCATTATCGAAAATCACAACCTTGCCATCGCCGATATTTTTGATGTTCCCTTGTTTTCCATATTGGATGATCTTCCCGGTATCTTTGCCGAATTTTGCGCTCAATTGCGAACCGATAGGCTTGAATATCTTGGTGATTTTCATGGATCCGTCGAGTTCCTCAATCTTCTTTACATTCACTTCCTCTTTGATGATCTCGCCGTATTTTTTCAGCAAGTCTTGTGCTGCTATCGTCATTCGTACTTCAGATAATGATAAAAAATAGCCCTCAGTATATAGTAATATGGCCCAAAAAAGCAATTGAAAAAAATAGGGGAATGGGTAATTTATCCCTAGGGGATGTAATTTGTCCCTTCGGGACGTAATTATGGCTTTGTCCGTAATTCATTGTAACTGCCAATTACGCGACCAACGGGAGTAAATTACACGAAGTAAATTATGTGAGCGTAGCGAACTTATTACGCGAAGCACATTACTTTTAACTTTTAGCATAAGAGTATGATAGTGAATATGATCGCCGCCATGGCGTCCAACAGAATCGTAGGCAACAACAACCAGCTTCCTCGACATTACTCTCAAGACCTTCAGCACTTCAAAAAAGTAACATCAGGACATATCGTCGTCATGGGCTACAATACCTTCCTGTCTATAGGAAAACCCCTTCCCAATAGGAGAAATATCATTCTCTCCAAAACACCGGTCGAAGGGTTGGAAACATATACGAGTATAGAGGATATGATGAAACAGCTCGAATCGGAAAACATAGATCAGATATTCATTATTTGATGAGCGAGCATCTATCGCCAATTTTTGCCATTAGCTCATTTCATCTATCTGACGGAAATCAAAAAAGCTTATGCATGAGACACAAGCTTTCCTGAGTTTGAAACTGAATTTACTGAAATAGAGAGAGTCCCTGACGAAACAAACGAGATGGATTTCGTCATTTATAAGAGAAAAGATTAATATCTAGGATTTGGATGAATCCCAGAACCTTCTTCTATCCTATAACGATTGGGCATATCTCTGAAATTGTTTGTTCTTCCGGATATTCTGATAGTTTCGTCGCTAGGTCATTGGATGATAGCGATAAGTTCTTGGGCTACAGTGGTTTCAGGGGTGGTGTTTCTTTCTTCGGAAGTGTTGTTTTGTAGGTTTTCCATAGTGCAAAGGATTATGCGATAAAATATAGAATATGATTGTTTTGTAAATATAGAACACCCCTATTTACTTATTTTAAATAAAATGTCAAGGGATGGTATTCCCTAAATTCCTCGATCTTAGAAAGACTTGTTCCTTTATAGTGCATTTCCTGTCTTTAGCGGGAGAGTAAGGATAGTGATGGAGTAAAAAATATAAAAAAAGCCGGGCGAAAACACCGGCTTGATAGTTTTTTTTATCGAATACTTTCGGACCTGAAAAATGTCGTTCCAATATAGTATCCAACAAAGAATTTCTCGTAGATTTCTGTCTCTTCTTTTGGAAGTCGGTACACATCAAATACGTTTGGAATGCTATCAATGAGCTTAACCTCATTTTCACATTCTCCAAAGATATAGATGCGGTGATAGCAAGTGTCGTTTTTAGCGCTCCATTTTAAACATGTACCGCCAAAAAAATCGTACCCTTTCTCGATACGTATACTGTATACGGTGTCTATTCCCTGTCCATACAGTATTACGGAAAATCCAATGAGACACAACAATATGACAAATTTTTTCATAGCTTTGTTTTTTTTGTTTTCAACAAATTATTATATATCTTATATATATTTTATAATAAATGTCAAGAGTAATTATATTTTGCAATATCTGAGGACTTCCTGCTTCTCTTTATACGTGTTATGGAGTTCTTCCCAATTCTGGAGATGGTCGATATCGATGTCGCCGATCCTGGTTCTCCTCAGTTGAATCAATGTTCCTCAGAGTCCGAGTTCTTTGCCCAATCGGTGGGCGATGGACCTGATATACGTTCCCGATCCGACATCCAATTTCAATTGCAGCAGAGGAAATTCATACTTTATCACCTCATAGCCATTGGTCTTCATCAGCTTATTCTCTTCGATAATATTTCCCGCTCTGGCATCGTGATAGGATCTTTTTCCCGCTCTTTTTTTTGCACTGAATGCCGGCAATGGTAACTCATATTCCGGGATCA
>CAZIVH010000020.1:0-19749 GCA_964542965.1 uncultured Candidatus Peribacteria bacterium
CCTGTGAAACATGCGAACATAGATGGAAATGGAATTGTATATCTATCAAATTAAGCGACATCATGAACACCAAGAGACAATAATTTTATTTTGTATGTCCTCATGGCGACACTCGTACTCCTCTGAGGGAACAATATCCATAATAAAGAACGGATACAGGAAGTAAACAAAGAGCTCCTGCCGTTTTACGATAAGACACATATTCATTTCTACCATCATCGAGAGATATGAGGGAATATGGATATGGAGTACGAATGTGAAAAGCTCTGCGAATATCTAAAAACAGTGAAATGAAGTATCATCCTTTTCTGCAAATCATTATGATGTCTGCTGGGACTCAAAGCGATGGTAGAAAAAGATATCTTTATCAAACAATCGATCTTTGTAGGATTCCCGTTAGGATTCACCGAACTGCACCAATTCCCCATAAGACAATATCTCCAAGAACTCACTTCACCTGTATTATGGATACAGCACACTGATGATCCTGCAGGATGATATACTACGATAGCAAAGAATCTATGATCGATATCACCAGCATTCACCTGTAAAGAATTACCAGGTAATACACACGATTACCCAGAGATAAAAGCATTGAAACAGATAATTTTAGATAATAATGCAACATAATGACCGACAAAGATCAACCAATAGATCTCAGCATATTGGATGCAAAAGAGCTGAAGAAAATAAAAGATAAAAAAGAAAGAGCTGATCGAGTGATGGATATTATCCGCGAACACGGACTCGACAAAGACAAAGAATTTATGGACGAAATAGATCCTTTCTTAGAGGAATTATTGAAACAATAAAAAAAAACTGAGCGAAATGCTCAGTTTTTTTCGTTAAAGAAATGATTATTTAGGCTGTTCAGGTACTGGTTGTATTGGAGCAACTGGCTCAACAGGTGTTTGTGGAACAGCAGGTGTTGGAGGCGGAACCACTTCTTGGATTTTTTGCGTAGCTTGATTAGCTACATTTGTCGCTGTATTCACTGCTTTTTCAGCGACATCGCTAGCTTTTGCGACCGCTTGATTTGCAGCGCCTCGCACTTTACCCACTATATTTCATCCTTTCTGAAGAGTAGCTGATGCAGGATTTGGAGTGCCTGTGATAGGATCAGGCTGTCCGGTGATCTTAGCAATAAATCTTGCAAGTCATTTAAAAATCCTATCCAAAGGACCTTCTGTAGATTGTTCAGGTACTACAACAGATGCTGATGGTTCAGCTACAGAAGTTGGTGGAACAGAAGCAGAGATTGGTTGTGTAGGAACCTGGACCGTTTCCGGAACGACTGGAATAGGCTGTTGAACAGTATTTTGTACAGGAATCTGTGCTGATGGTTGATTGTTTGAGACAAACACTCCTGTGGGAATACCTTGAGGGATAGGTGAATTTTCTTGAGATGGATTTGTTTGATTAGGTTCCATCGATAGAGATTACGATATAAAATCATATCTAATTGTAGTCTTTTTTTGGATTTTTGCAAATTTTAGAGCCTATTTTTGGAAGCAAAAGCCGGAAAAAACCTTGTTTTTTCATAAAAAAATTATACAGTAATGATATTTACTAGGAATAACCTCATAAATGACAACATACGAAGGTTCAGGAGAAAGGATAGATACGCGATTGAGCAAGGAATTTTCCTATTCCAGAAGCTTTTTTCATCATATCATCGAAAGATGAGGAGTACATGTAAATGGGAAGGTTGTAAAGAAATCATATCAATTGAAACATAATGATCAGATAGAGATCGATAATGTCAGTAGATATCTCTCCCCTGTTTTACTAGATGAAGCGCCAGATATCAAAATCCCGGTAGTCATAGAAAAAGAAGATTATCTTGTCATCAGCAAACCGAAAGGAGTGTTGTCACACCCAAAGACCGTACGAGAAGTACACGAGCCATCGGTCGTAGGGTTTCTCTATCACACCTACAAAAACCTACCTTCTATCTGAAATTTCATCAGAGCGGGACTCCTCCACAGACTCGATAAACAGACGGACGGACTCATGATCATCGCAAAGACGGAAAAAGGATTGGAACATTTCAAGAAGCTTTTCCAAGCAAAATCAGAAAGCGAGCATATCGAAGGGAAAGAGCAAACCGAGCTGAAAAAATTTTACAGGGCGACCTGCGAAATTATGCCAGAAGGAAAAAGATTCATCGAGTGAATCAAGCAATTACCGTACATCATCGAAGAAGTCGTCAAAGCGAAATTACCCCACACGGTGCCGAAAATCTGAATCACGAAGATACTTAGTGTACAAGAAGACAGCCTTATACCTTCTACCTGTCACATTCTACTAGAGATTTTGACAGGAAGAACACATCAGATTAGATACCACCTCTCGCATCACGGTCTGCCAATCATCGGCGACTATCTCTACGGAGATCCGAAAACCCAAGAGCCGATGCAATTGACGGCATACAAACTAATTTTCAGGGATCCGAACAACGAGCTCATCACAGCGGAAATATAATTGAGACACAATAAAAAAACTGAAACGAAATGAAGTTTTTTACGATGTCGAAATTATCCCGCAAAACAGGATAAAAAAATCCTCCGGAAACACCGAAGGATCATTATGTACGATATGTTACGTCTCTTTGATGTTCGCCCTGTATCGGTCGATAATTTCAGGATGAATATCATGGATTCTGATCAATATCGCTGTTTCCTCTGTCTCACCGAATGCTTTGTGTTTGGCAGTACAGAAGGTTTTCATAGTAGGTGATAACGACATATACGTATCGACAAGTGGTTGGAGATATTCACCATACCGACCTATATATTCCTCAAGAATTTTCTTTTGGTCCTTGAACGTCGGTTGGGTAAGAATAGTCTGTAGAAGGATAAGATTCCTGCGTACATATTTCAATCTAAATTCCTTCTTTGGACGGACGAGTCTGTCAGGATCAGGAAATTTGTATTTCAGATAGCTGAGCAGAAGATCCCGGGCACGTTTGTCATACGTATTGTACATAGTGAATTTCCCGAAGAAATACTCTATGTCAGGATAAAGACTGATAAGAGTTTCCAGTCCTGAAAAGAGATTGAATAAGGAGAAAATGCCGTTTTTGTTATCGATGCGAGGCTGATAACGAGGTTGAACAAAAGATCGTCCTAGCTCGATAGTCTTCGGAAGATACTCTTCCTTAAATTTCTTAGAGAAATTGAAGAGTTTTCCGGTAGGACTTTGAATGATATCTCCTTCCACAAGATCTTTCATCAAAGCAAACCGATAACTACCGACAATTTCCTGATCGATCGGAGACCACAGCACAATATGATTAAAAAGATAATCATATTCATCGATATCTACTTCTTTACCAGTTCCACCTGAAGCAGCACGGAACGTCTCTTCTCTCAACCTCCCGAGTTCAAGCATGATTTGAGGACAGCTTGTCGCTGAGATGATATATATCTCGTTAGACAATCTCTTAGTAATCCTAGCTGGTTTTTGTTGTTCTAATTCACCAAGGATTAATTTTCTGTTGATTGGTGCAATTATTTCCTTCATTGTATTTAGATTTTGTTTTGTAGAGTTGACATATTAAGAAAATAATATTAAAAATCAAATAAAAAAATACCGCAGTCAAAGCGACATACGGTATCTTTCATTCAAAAATATATGATTATTTTTTAGTTGTTTTCTTGGTAGTAGCTTTCTTTGCTGGAGCTTCTGCATCTTCATCAGCAGCTTTCTTGGTGGTTTTCTTGACGGTAGCTTTTTTTTCTTTTTCGACTACCTTATCTTTTTTATCAGGGTTCTTCTCGAGTTTTTCCGTGATTCTCTTTGCCTTGTCTTCAAGTTTCTCTTCAGAGAGTTTCTTGACGACTCATGCCAATCCTCTACCCTCGAATTTCTTCGCTGGCTTCTCTTCAGCAACTTCAGCTACAGATATTTCCTCTGCCGTTTCAACTTCAGCTTGTTTAGCTACAGGTTTTTCTTCTGCTGCAATCTTATCATCGCCAATATGCTTCATACTCA
Organism: uncultured Candidatus Peribacteria bacterium; assembly: GCA_964542965.1. Taxonomy (GTDB): domain Bacteria; phylum Patescibacteriota; class Gracilibacteria; order Absconditabacterales; family Absconditicoccaceae; genus CAJBLF01. The sequence goes on from CAZIVH010000020.1 coordinate 3,997, forward strand.
AACCGATTTTTCTATTTTTAGGATCGAGCAAGATGATCTTGGTTTTGACTATCTGTCCGAGTTTTACGACTTCATTAGGATTTTGGATAGATTTCTGTGAAAGCTCGCTCAAGTGTACCAAACCGTTGATATCTTGGAACACTCTGACGAATACTCCATAAGGAACGAATCTGATGACTTCTCCTTCGATGATATCGCCGACCTTGTATTGCTTTGGCAACGCTGTCCGCGGATCGTCTTTCAATTTCTTACTTGATAATGAGATTTTCCCATTTTCAAGACCGATAACCTTAACACTGATCTTATCTCCGATTTTTCCGAGTTTTTCGATATTATTGACGTGTCCGTAGGTGATTTCTGAAATGTGAACCAATCCTTCGACTGTTCCTCCGATCGTGACGAATAATCCGTAAGAAGATAATCCGCTGACGACTCCATCATAAACCTTTCCGACCTCGAGGTCTTTCAAGATATTTTCTCTCTCTTCTTTCAATGCTTCTCTTTCTGATAAGACGATTCTTTTTTCATCTTCATCGATATTGATGATTCTCACTTTGAGTTCTTTTCCGATAAGATCCAAAAGCTTTTCGAAGATGATCTCTTGATCTCCGTCCTCTACTCTAGGATAGTGGATAGGAGCCAATTGAGACAATGGAACGAATCCTTTGATACCATGCATATCGACCAACAAACCTCCGAGATTAGCTTCAGTAGGGATGACGGTGATAACATCATCGGCTTCGAATTTTTTCATAATGGATTTCCATACATCGTATTGCAGCAATTTCGTGATAGATACGATATAATGTCCATCTTCATGTCTGATATTGGTATTTACGATTTCTAGTTCGATCTCTCTTTCAGGTTCCAAATCATATCCAGATCTCTCGAGCTCTTTTACTTCCTTGGAAAGAATAACTCAAGTAAATGCGTGATTATCGCAATCTACAAGGATACCGTTTTCTATTTTCTTGAGGACAATTCCCTTAACTTTGTGTCATTCCTTGATAACAGGAATGGCTATTTGACCAGAACGTAATTGTTCTGCTATAGTTACATTAGCCATTATAATATAAAACGTTAGAAAAATAAAAATACGCTTTCAAAAATCGCTTCAACGGGTAAACGTTTAAGCTTTCGAGCGTTAGATTATACCTTAACATTCACTGATTTTGATATCGTGTTGTAGGTAGACAATTTTTTTGATTTCAAGTACTTGAGGAACGCTCTTCTTCTCGCGACCTTCTTGAGCAAAGATCTTTTCGCATCGAAATCCTTCTTGTGCGCAGCGAGATGATTTTGTAACTCAGTGATTTCATCAGTCAAGATACCGATCTGTACCTCTACTGACCCTGTGTCTTTGTCATGAAGCTTAAATGATTCAGCTTCAACAGCTTTTGTTGCTTTTTTTGGCATAATAAATTGGAATAAAAAGATAAAAAGATCCAAACCAAAGCCGACAGTGATTAGCCGTATTCGGCAATGCTTTGCGTATACCCCCGACAGGACTCGAACCTGTATTTACTCCTTAGGAGAGAGTCGTTCTATCCCGTTGAACTACGGGAGCAGGTAAGTCTTTTTCTCCGTTTTAAGGCAGAAAAAAATAGTCCCTACTCGGGCTTAGCCTAAGTGTATAGGATTTTATGAGAAAAAATCAAGAGAATATCAGGTATTATTGGAATTCGTTGAAAATCTGATACACCAAGAGCAGGAAGAGGAAAATGACCAACGCTATGATGAAGATATTAACAATGATTCATTTTGCTTTTTTCATAGCGTCCTCCTTACCAGAAGACGTAATAAGCAGATATCATGCATAAAACAACGCAAGCACAAAGAGCGCTCCAAGAATCCATCCGAGCGTGATAGCGACATTGATGATCATCTCAGATGCCTTCGCTCCGAAACTCGGCGTCTGCGCAATGTAGAAAACATAATCGACAACTTTGATCATAACAAGCGCAATAATCACATTGATAGCTCATTTCTGAGCAATCTTCACCTTATCTGATTTATCCATTGCAGACATCATTCTAAATCAAGAGACGACGAGCATGATAATAGCGGCAAAGAAAGCCAATACTTTGAAAAAAGATAATATCTGGAGAAATAATTTATTCTGAACCCTATCCACGAGCTGCGTGCTTCATTGGAGGTTTCCTATATCCAGGACCGTTCACAGGATCCATGTCACACCGAATATCAAAAAAGCTCCATAGAGAATATATATCAGGCTTGAAAATGCCTTTTTCGCACCATCAGGTTCCTTGGCATGCAAGATAAAATTGACTCATGTCATTACCAAGAAAATAAACAGCACAACGAATCATAGCGTTCTGATAAGAGCCCAAAGATTCCCTCCAGCTTGAATAACTTGTCCATCTACCACCGTAGAACTAGGATAGAAAAGCCTCTGTATATTTTCCATCAAAGAAAGATTCCTATCGATACCTAGGTCAAACACCGTCTCTACTCTACCATATCTATCAGGAGTAGAATCCGTAAGATAATCAGCAAAATTATCATTGAACGAAGGAACGGCCGCAGAAGCAATTCATCAGCTAACCATGGCCAATATGAATGTGAGTATCGCTTTTTTCAACATATGCATATTTCTAAATGGTAAATTGTAAATTATATTTTTTCATTCTCCATTCTCCATTTTCCATTCTCCATTTTCCATTCTCCATTTAAAATCACGTATCGCCTCAATAATCTCAAAATATGGAATTGATGATAGAAACCGTAAGTTTGATGATAAAGTAAAAACCAGTCAAAACGACTACACCTATGACGATATTGGTAATATTTTTTTTGATCTTTGCGGTTTCGCCTTCCTTGTGTACAGCATGAGTGACCATAAGCAACCCATTATAGATCAAAAGGATGACAGCGGCAGAAAGTCAGATATATACTGCCCATTGAAGATATGGATTAATGTTATTCCTAAACCGATCCAAGGTATTCGCTATCTTGTATTGACTAGCATATCCACCTTGCAAAGAAGTAGCTGAATCAAGAGCGGTCTGCTGGATTTTATAATCTTCATTAGCTTCGCTAACGACATTATCCAGTATCTGGATGGGATCACCTCAATATTTTCCTCGACTCGAAGCGGCAAGTATGCACATAGGAAGCACATAGAATCACAAAAGTAAGAATACAATGCTTTTTTTCATGGAAAAAACAAAGAAATAAATATAGCACACATATATGGAAATAGAGTATATTTTCAAATTGTTATTGAGATCTTTTTGTTTGATAACGCAAAAGATATACCCTAAAGATCAAAAGAGCTACAACGAGCAAAGCGACAAAATATATGAGATAACGATTCATCTCTCGATAGACATGCTCGATTTTTTTCTGCTGATGAGAAAGAATATCTTGAGACAGTTCGTCGACGAATTGATCGAACGAATCATCGCCAAGCACTCTATAGAACATTCATCATGTCTTGCTAGCTAATTCCTGAAGCAATGGAAGGTTGATATTTGTCATGACCATATCATTCCGCATATCACGACCTATCAGATAGTCAGACTGTCAAATCCCCAGCACATAAAGAGGTATATGCATTTTTTGACAATACGAAAGGATCTGCAAAGGATCGAAACCGACATTAGAATCACCATCAGTGATCAAAATAATAATTCACGGTTTATAGGGCTCTTGATCAGTGAATTGCTGAAGATTATGAACACCAAGCAAAAGTGCATCGCCTATAGCAGTTCAAAGGAAGTCCTTGACAGGAGGGAAATCTCCGAGATTCATAGATTGCAATTTTTTGATGATAGCAGATGATTCAGAAGAAAATGGGATATAAACAAAAGGTTTTCATGAGAATGCAATCAACGAAGCATAATATCAATCCAGCTGTTCGATAAGTGAAATCAACGCTTGCTTTGCAGCAGAGAATCTGCTCGGTGAAATATCGTTAGCGGACATAGACAAGGACACATCAAGGATGATTTGCACAGGGATATCTTTCTCTACCACGACTTGCCTATCGCTCACAAAAGCAAGACGCAAAGGAAAAATTACAACAGAAAAACTAAGCAGACACAATAATATTGTATAGACAATCCAAGGGGTTTGATGTACAGAAGAAAATGGAACTATGAATTTAGGTTTCCTGTTATAAAAGAAAAACACACCGCACAATGCGATGAGTGATATGCTTATTCGTATTCAAGCAACAGAAAAAGACATAATCATCAAAGACGTGCTAAATCAATCATTTTTTTTCTATATCCGTCAGAATCTTTTTATCGAAAGTGTTTTCCTTTTGCTCAATAACCTTCTTTTCTTCTTTCGTCTTAGCTTCTTGGATCATAACATCCAAAGAATTGTTCTTCTGGTAATTAACTTGATATTTTTTTTTCGTATCAAAGAAACTATTTCTTACAAGTTTAGCAATATAAGCAACCAATCATAGCTCGGATATTTTGAAGAACGCTATCACAAGGAAAATAATAATAATGATGATGGCAGCGAATATTCACAATGCTTTTGATCATGATTTGGAGATCCCGTTGAATGCTGCTAACGCAAGAGCGACGCCGACAGCCAAGACAAACATCTGAACGACAGAAATGGTCAATGGCCCAAGATTAAAGGTCATACCTGCAAGCAATCCTCTCTTGATGTTTTTTGGATATATCACTTTCATGAGAAATGAACGGCTAATTGATAAATTATGAAGTCATATATACAGAAAAACATTTCATTGTCAAAAAAAAATCTACGGAAAGACCGCAGATTTTATACAACTTACATAAGTCATGACTGTGAAATAGGTACTTTAGCAGGGATAAGCGAATCAAAAGACTCACTGAATTTCATTGGCCGCATCAGGAGATTTTTTGAAAACCCATAATCAGCTCCGCGATTCATGCCTTCTGCTACATATTCATCCTGACCTGAGAACATGATGACTTTAGCCTTACAAGAAGAACTAGATTTGATGTCAGGAATAAGATCATATCCCATACTTCTGTCAGGGAAAGTAGACAAAGCACCATCAAGAACTATCACATCAAATACCACTTCGGAAAGCTTTTCACGAGCGTCAGCAAGAGAAGAGCAAAAAGTCACATAAAATGACATCTGCATACGCCTAAATAACATACAGATAAGATGTTGATCGTCGGAATTATCATCGACGATTAGGATGTTTTTTGATCTACACATAATACGTAAGATTTTGTTTTGTGGCGACTATATAGGGATTTTTATATCATTTACAAGTCATTTTTTTATGATATAATATTGATTATGCCCCATTTTAAGATTTTCGGGGAATGATTTGGAATGCATAGGTTGAAAATATCACGGAAATAATTACACACTCGTTTACTTATATTACATTCATCGTTTCATCATTTTATCGTTTCATCGTTTTTTATCATGGAAAATGTAGTGATCATAGGATCAGGTCCAGCAGGACATACTGCTGCAATTTATACAGCGAGAGCAAACCTCAATCCGATCATGTTCGAAGGATTTATGGCAGGAGGCATAGCAGCAGGAGGACAGCTAACCACAACAACAAAGATAGAGAATTTCCCTGGATGGCCCGAAGGAATTGAAGGGATAGACCTCATGGCAAAAATGAGAGAACAAGCGATTAATTGCGGAGCAAGAATAGAGACCAAGACCATAGACAAGGTCGATTTTAGCGGAAAGCCATTGAAGGTATATAGCGGAAACGAGATGATCGAAGCAAAAACCGTCATTATAGCTACAGGAGCAACCGCAAAACGTTTAGGGATTGTGTGAGAAAAAGAATACCGACAAAAGGGTATCTCTGCATGCGCAATCTGCGAATGAGCCTTGCCGATATTCAGAGACAAAGTGTTGGTAGTCATCTGATGAGGCGATGTCGCTATGGAAGAAGCTATCCATCTGACCCACTTTGCATCAAAAGTTATCGTATTGGTCAGAACAGACAAACTCAGAGCATCTGAAGTCATGCAGGAGAGAGCAAAATCGAACGAAAAAATAGAATTCAGACGATTCACGGAAGCAAAAGAAGCTATTGGAGATGATAATTTCCTAACAGGACTGAAAGTAATCAACAATCAGACTAATGAAGAATCCATTATAGAATGCTGATGACTCTTCTATGCTATCGGCCACAAACCGAATACGGACTTCCTCGAAGGACAGATCACTACCGATAAGGATGGATATATCATCACGAAATTCACTCCCGTTCACACCGCAACCAATGTCGAATGAGTCTTCGCGGCCGGCGATGTAGCAGACAAGAAATACAGACAAGCGATCACTTCTGCAGCAAGCTGATGTATGGCAGCTATCGAAGCACAACACTATTTACAACAGCAATAGTCCATAAAAAAAACAAATACAAACATTCTTAATTCTTAACTTTTAATTCTTAATTGAAAAAAAATGACATTGCATATCGAATCAGCAGAACAATTCAAAAAAGAAATCGTAGAGCACAAGTGACTCTGCGTAGTGGATTTCCGAGCTTCACGATGCGGACCATGCAGGATGCTAGGACCCATTATCGATCAATTGGCGGAAAAACACCCAGAAGTAAAAATCGCAAAAGTCAGTGTGGAAGAGCATCAAGATCTTGCAGCAGCATTCCAAGTTACTTCTATACCCGTCGTATTTTTCGTCAAAGACGGACAAGTCGTAGAGAGAATCGTAGGAGTCAATCCTCCAACAGTCTATGAAGAAAGAATAGCTGAACACTCTGCACCTGCACAAGAAGAAAAAATGGCAGCATAATATAAATCAATAATCATTAAATAAAGAAAAATCCGCAAGAGCGGATTTTTTCTATAACCAACAATCATTAGTCGATAATCTCTCATTCAGCGCCCAATCACAATCCTGCAGCATTCCCTTCTTCCACATCGATATGCATATCCAATGCTGAAGTGTCAGTAACCCTCACCACAGTAGCACCAAACAAAGTAGCTCTCTGTCCGCCTACAGCGACAGAGATTATTTGTCCATCATGGAGTCACAAACGCTCTGCATCAGTAGGTGTTGCATGAAGATGTCTCTGCGCGACGATAAGTCCTTGAGACAGTGACACCGATCATTTTGGACCGACAAGCTCAATAGCGCCGCTTTCATGCAAGTCTCCAGAAAGCCTGATAGGAGCTTGCGTACCTAGCTTAAAATTATCGGCTTGCAATATTTCTACTTGTGTTTCTTTTCTATAGGGTCCAAGGACTCTTACGCCATCAATCTGTCATTTTGGTCATTTGATGGAAATAGTCTCTGCGCAAGCATATTGTCCTGGCTGAGAAAGATTTTTGATGTTTTGGCATTGATAATCGAGTCCAAAAAGCGTCGAAGCATCCTCCTGAGAAAGATGGACATGCCTGTTGGAGATTCAAATAGGAATGATTTTTTGCATAATGTTTTTTGAAAAAATAAATAAAGGTTATTGAGTATTTCTAGCATAGAGAAATCGATAAGCCATTCAGACGAACAAAGTGCCACCAACGATATTTCACAAAGTGACCGGCAAGAGATTATCGACAAAAATAGCAGACAAAGATACATGATGCAAAAGATAGGTAAAGGGCAAATACATCATATTAGCCACCGAATGCTCAAATCCGCAAGCGACAAAAGCCGTGATAGGGAAAATGATTCCAAGGACTTTATCTGCAGTAGTTCTTCCGCTATACGCGAGTCGGACTCAAAGGCACACCAAGATATTACAAAGCACACCAAGAGAAAACGCTTGCAAAAAGCCATATTCAAGCTTATGGATACCGATATTGACTAATGTCTGTCAGACGATTCCTCATCCCAAAAGATGCCATTGAGCGAAATACAAAAGAGCTACAATGATCAATGAACCTAGAAAATTGGAAACATAGACGACAAAAAGATTTTTGAGGAAAGCCCATAACGAGATTTTCCTTTTCAACAAGGCGACAATCAACAAAGCATTTCCCGTAAAAAGTTCCGCTCAAGCAATCATCACCAAGATAAGTCAAAGCGAAAAAGCCAATCAAGCGACAAGCTTCATGATACCAAACGGCAATCATTGCATCCCAGAGATTGCAGTCGCAGAAAAAGCCGCTCACAAAGCGATATATATTCATGCAAGCAATCATGAAACAAAAGTAGCAGAAACTTTACCATGAGCTTTTTTTTTTCATATATCAGCAGTTTTTAACGTAATTTCTGCAGGAGACAAAAGTTCCATACAATACAAAAAAAAATAAAATTATCTAGTCAGCACCAAAGGGAAATATTGTTCGAAGATATGTTTTACGGTAGAGATCTCTTTGTGATTGGGAGAAACGACATCTTCCAGTTCATAATTTCGTCCAAGATGTTTCCGTTTGTGTACACCAAGCGTATGATAGGGAAGAATTTCAACCCTTTGGATACAACTATATCATCCGAACGATTCACCCAATTCATGAAGACTTCTGATTTGATCAGTATAATTAGGGACAAAGACATATCTAATCCACGTAGGCATCTGAAGTGATTGAAGATGATCCAAAAACGCATGTACACGTTCATTGGGCTGTCCAGTTATTTTTTTGTGCCGTTTATTGTCCATGTGTTTGAGATCGAGCAACACAAGATCGACATAATTCAACAATTCTTCTACATCATCATCTCGGACAAACCCATTGGTATCTATGGTAATATGAATACCTTCTTCTTGTAATAATTTAAAAAGAGGCAATAATTCTCTGGCTTGCAACAACGGTTCTCCCCCCGATACCGTCAACCCTCCCGTCGCACCAAAATAGGGTTTCATTTTCACGATCATAGGACCCAACTCCTCTACTGACATCATTTTCCCTCCTTTGAGAGAAATCGTATCAGGATTGTGGCAATACAGACATTTGAAAATGCATCATTGCAAAAAAAGCACAAACCTCACTCCAGGTCATTCATGTGTTCACAACGTCTCTATCGAATGTACACGAAGCATATATAACTAAAAAAATAAAATATTGAGAGATTGAAAAATTGAAAGATTGAAAGATTGAAAAATTGAAACATTAATATTTCCATATTTCCATTCTCCATCTCTCCATTCTCCATATTTCCATTCTCCATATTTCCATATTTCCATTCTCCATCTCTCCATCTCTCCATTACTACATCTTTTCATGGAAAGTTCTTTCGATAACCTCACGCTGATGTGCCTTAGAAAGCCTAGCAAAATTGACTGCATAGCCAGACACTCTGATCGTGAGTTGCGGATAATTTTCTGGATGCTCGTATGCGTCAAGCAATGTTTCTCTGTTGAGAACGTTGACATTGAGATGATGTGCGTCTTGAGCAAAATATCCGTTGATGATAGCAGTCAAATTATTGATTTGATCAGTCTTATCCATTCCCAAAGTCAAAGGGAGAATAGAGAACGTATTGGACACACCGTCTTGTGCACAGCTATAGTCAAGTTTACTTACAGAGTTCAAAGATGCGATAGCACCGTGAGCATCACGACCGTGCATTGGGTTGGCTCCCGGAGCAAATGGCATACCTTCTTTTCTTCCATCAGGAGTCGATCAGGTATTGGAACCATACATTACATTAGACGTAATAGTGAGGACAGATAGCGTAGGATTAGCGTTTTTGTAGGCAGTATGCTTATGAAGTTCGTCATTGAAGATTGCTACTACTTCCTTGGCAATGCTATCTACCCTATCATCATCATTTCCATACATAGGGAACTCTCCTTCCGTAACGAAATCTACAGCAACACCTTGTTCGTTTCTTACCGGAGTGACCTTAGCGTACTTGATAGCAGACAAAGAATCAGCGACGATAGACAGACCAGCTATACCATAGGCGATATCTATACCATGCAAGGTATCGACAAATGCCATCTGAGCCTTTTCGTAATAATATTTATCATGCATATAATGGATAACAAACATCGCTTTAGCATATATTCTAGCCACTTCAGCCATAGCAGTCTTGAAATGTGCGAACACCTGATCATAATCCAAACTACCATCAGGCAAAGTAGGGATATCAAGCAATTGTTCTCCAGAATGCTCTTCTTTTCCTCCATTGATAGCCAACAACAAAGTTTTTACGAGATTGCATCTTGCACCGAAATGCTGGATCCTTTTTCCGATCTCTTGATAAGACACACAACATGCTATACCATAATCATCTGATCCACGGCACGCTCTCATCAGATCATCATTTTCATACTGGATAGACGACGTATCTATAGAGACTTGTGCACAGAACTTTTTGAATCATTCAGGCAAGGACTCAGACCACAAGACGGTGAGATTAGGCTCTGGTGAAGCTCAGAGATTATATAAGGTCTGTAAGAATCTGAATGATGTTTTGGTGACTTTCGTCCTACCGTCGGCAAATTGACCTCCGATAGATTCTGTCACCCACGTAGGATCACCACCGAAGATATCGTCATAAGCAGCAGGTCTGAGATGCCTAACCAAACGAAGTTTGATGACAAATTGATCAATCAATTCCTGAGCTTGTTCTTCCGTAAGATTTCCTGCTTCCATATCCTTTTGGATATAGATATCCAAGAACGAAGAGACATTACCCAAAGACATAGCAGCTCAATCTTGCTCTTTTACTGCAGCGAGATAAGCAAAATATACTCGCTGTACAGCTTCTTTTGCGTTTTGTGCAGGGACAGAAACATCAAATCAATAAGACGCTGCCATTGTTTTAATATCCTTGAGGGCTTGAATTTGCATAGAGACTTCTTCCAGTCATCTGATTTTGTCTTCAGTAGGCTCACCAGAAAACAATTGTTTATCCAGCTCTTTTTGTTGAATCAAATAATCTACACCATACAAAGCGAGTCTTCTATAATCACCGATTACTCTACCTCTCGCATAATTATCAGGTAATCATGTGATGATATGTTTTGAACGGAAATTTCTGACTTCTTTGTCGTAAGCAGCAAATACCGAGTCATTATGATTCTTTGCATAATGAAAAATATCTTTTACTCTGTCTGAAACCTCGAGTCATCTTTCTTTCACAGCATTCTCGACGACACGGATTCCTCCGAACGGTTTCATAGCTCTTTTGAGAACCTCATCTGTCTGCAATCCTACGATAACTTCAGAATCTTTATCAATATAGCCTGGAGCATGACTAGTGATACTGGAAATGGTTTCCGTATCGATCGCCAAGCATCAATTATGATCGTGTTCTTTTTGCAAAGCTTTTTTGCAGGCATCCCAAAGCTTTTGGGTATGTTTTGATGGTCAAGATAAAAAAGAGGAATCCCCTTCATAAGGAGTAATGTTTTTCATAACAAAAGATCTTACATCAATTGCTTGTTGTGTTTCTAGCTTTCTGTTCATAGAGTATTACACAAAAATAAAACGTAAAAAAAAACCGCCAAAAGTATCAACGCGAAATAAGCGGAATGCCGAATATACAAATTCGTAAAAAAATATCAATAGAGTTTTCTAGAAAAAGCAATAAATAAACAAAAACTGGCTTTAGAAGCCAGTTTTTAAATACTACATATTGAGGTATTATTGAATAGCAATATTGGTAGCAAAATCCATCCATGCTGCATCCATAATCTGAATAAGGAATTTGGTTCCGTTAACGGATTCTTTTTGGATGATGCTATTACCAAGATTATTCAATGTGCCTTTGATACTGCATGTGAAGATTCTAACCTTAGGATCATCATGTAAAGTAGCCTTATCAGCATATTTAGTAACATCCATCTGGGATGAACAACGAACACCTGGAAGATCAAGCGTATCATCGACATTAACTGATTCATAGCTAATATTGCTAGATGGGAAAATAATCGAATATCCTCTGCTCGAGCTGAAAGTAATAGCTTTATCCAAATTAATAGGGAATTGTTTTACGGAAGTATCCAGATCAGAAACAGTTGTTGCAGAAGTAGTCGTAGGAGTTGAGGATGCATTAGGAGTATTGGAAATATAGCTGATCTTAGTTCATCATGCGGCTTGTGAAGGATCTATGAAAATCTTGCAGCTTGCAGATCCATCTGCAGTAGGTCATTGCAAGGTAACGACAAGACCGTTAAGGTCCATAGAAAGCGTTTGGTTCTGGACTTGCATAAGAGACGTAGAACCATCAGTACACAAGGATTGCATTTTTGATGAAAGAGAATCTTTGACATACGATTCTGTTGGCAAAACCATTGCGTCAACAAGATCTATAACCTCTTGATCAGCGACATCGTTGATAAAATATCCATAATAATTTCCATTGGAGAAAAACCATGAAGTAACTCATTCCAACTTATAGAGCTTATCACCACGATTGCTGGAAACGGTCTTTTCAGCGCTTGCTCAAATATTCTGTTTGAGCTGAGAACAATTCTTATTAGGATCGGATGGCTTGCAGACAAAATAGGAAATCAGAATAATCTGACTATTGCTAAGATTTTGGATTTTGAGTATGCCTCATTCTCCTTGATTGAGGATAGCGTACTTTTGTCAGAATTCAGAAGGGAAATAGATACCAGCCTGAGGAAAATAAAGACCACTACCAGACCCGAGAACGGTTCCTGTAGATCAAGTACTCGCCAAAGCTCAAGAGATAATGCTTACTTCTATGATAAAGATATTATTCAGCTCTTTTTCTACGACTCATTGGACGTCAACCTGACCAGAATACGTGCTAAGATCCAATGTCCTGCTTTTTAGTCCGACAATAGTAGCATCTGTCATCGTCAAAGTATGCGTATATGAGATAAGATCGCCATTAGATTGAATCATCCCAGACAATGTGACTTCTTGACCTATTTCAAAACCTGTGGTAGATGCTATAGAAGAAGAAAATCGAGTGCTGATGCGATCAAAATTTTTGAACACCAATAATGCTATGACAAGGGTACAAACAACAACGATAAATAAGGTCAAAAACGATACGGATCTTTTCTTAGATGGCACCATATAGTCGTTTCCATATCAAGGGAATAAGGGTTTCTTGGGGGTAGAAACAGCATTGTTTTTGAAATTCATGTGGATGCATAAGCAAATAAAAAAATCTATGCGTGTCCGCATGGTACGAAATTTAAGGAGCTTTTCAATCCAATGACCCATATTATATAATGTTTTTAAAGATTAGGCAATGATTTTGTCTGATTTTCAGGGATTGATTTGAAAAAACAAGAGTCCGAGAGTATAATTTACCTGTATTTTATACTTTCATGCATAGCAACATGAATACCCAGCAAGCAGCAGAACCCACAGCATTCCAAAATTTCATGGATAGCGCAATAGTTTCATACGGGCTCAAGATTATAGGAGCTATAGCGGTAATAGTACTTTTGTTGTTGATCTCAAAAATCATCTCAGGAATCGTAAGAAGGAACATCGTAAAGAACGCAGATGCCAACAACAAACAAGCAGAAAAAATAGGGAAACTGATCTGAGACATCACCTTCTATATCCTGGTAATATTCTCTTTTTTCATAGGATTCGAGATGGTAGGTTTCAATGTCGGACTCATCGTAGGAGGTGTTTCATTCTGAGTAGGTCTTGCATTCAAAGAAATTCTGGGGAATATGGTTGCATGAATCATGATCCTCTACACCAAAGAGTTCAAACTCGGAGATATAGTAGAAATCAATGCTGATCAAGTATATTTTGGAAGGATAGAAGAGATCACCATAAGATATACAATCATTAGAACCATAGAATTAAGACAGGTAGTGATACCAAATACGACACTCATATCAGTGCCGATAAAGACATTCAGTTCAGAACCGCTTATCAAACTGATGATCCCTTTCCGAGCGCATTACGATAGTGATGTAAATCTCGTATTGGAACTTATCAAAAATACGGTGAATAGTTTCGATTTCGTAAAAGAGAAAGAAAACAGTAAAGCGTTCTTATCAGATTATCTGGATAGCAGCATAGAATTCAAAGCGCTTATAAGCATAGATCCGAACTGCGGATTATTGCCAGAGATGATAAAATGATACATCTACGAAAAGATAAACGACGAATTTGCCAAAAACAACATCAACATACCATACAATATGACGACACTAACATTTGAAACGCCGGAAGACAAATCAACCGTACAAAAAAACATAAGCGCATAAGCATTTTAGCTCTTCGTATACCATGGAAGAAAACGTGATCATAAACATCATAACATATCTCAAAGAAAATTGAGTGAATATGCTACTCAAAATAATTTTAGCTATAGGGATATTTGTTATAGGATACATAATCATCCAACAAATAGTGAAAAGGATCAGGAAAAGGATAGAAGACAATAGTCTAGAAGAAACAATCTATATCAAAAGGACTTCATGATTAGTCGGAAAATTCATTTTCATCCTCCTCATGATTTTTCTCATATTGGCGGTATTCCAGATCATAGGGTTTGACACAGCGATTATCATGTGATGAGTATCATTAAGTCTCTGATTTGCTATGGAAACCACAATAGGGAATATGATCGCTGGGATTATGATCATAACGAATAAAAAAATAAAACTTGGAGACTTTGTGGAATTGCTCGGTAGCTTAAATATGCGTGGCACCATAGAAGAGATTAATGTTAGATACACAATCATTAGAACATTTGACAAAAAGAGGACAATCATACCAAATAGCATCTTAGCCAAAACGCCCATAAAAACATACAAATCAGAATCGCTTATCAGAGGAGAACTATTTTTTACCGTGCCGCGTCATGTACATGTTCCGCAAGTGAAAAAGATCTTATTAGAAACCATCAATGCCCATGAAAAAGTGCTCTATAAAGAATACACCAACATACGGATAGAAAATTTCGACAGTAGATGATTACAAATCAAATCAGTGTTTTTCGCAAATCCACAGACGAAATCACCATTCTTGATAGCAAGAGAGCTCAGACCGCTTATAGCAGCAAATTTGAAAAAATATGGAATCAATATCCCATATCCACATATCACCCTAACAACAGAATAATAATATCGAAAAAACTCTACACGCTAAGATCTGAATGCCAAACTATTCTCCGCTAATCTCCTTGATCTGATCGCGAATCACTGCGGCTTCCTCAAATTTCCACGCAGCTATGGCATCATCCAGCTGCTTTTTCAGATCCTTGAGAATGATTTCTTTTTCTGCTTTCGTCATTCTCTTGAGTCTTTTCGTCTTACCTCTCGTAAGTTTATCGAATCCTTGTGAAAGCACTTCATCGGTTTTGACAACATGCAATCACTTGATATTAGACTCAGCCTTTTCAGGAGTTATATGATGTTTTTTATTGAACGATTCTTGGATATTGCGCCTGCGATAGGTCTCTCGCAAAGCTTTGATCATGGATTCAGTAAAATTATCTGAATAGAGAATCACTTCACTATCAGGATTCCTTGATGCACGTCCGATAATCTGGATCAATGAGGTAGTTGAACGAAGAAATCATTCCTTGTCCGCATCCAATATAGCAAGCAGCGTAACTTCAGGCAAATCGATACCTTCTCTCAACAGATTGACTCCAACGATGATATCGATAACTCCCGTCCTCAATTTATTGATAATTTCCCGACGGTCCATCGTAGCGATCTCGCTATGGAGATAGAATGCCTTATATCATTTGGAGACGAGAAAATTCGTCACCTCCTCAGAAGATTTCTTGGTCAGCGTAAGCAACAACACCTTCCCTTGTTTGGAAATATGTTCGTCAAGTTTCTTTAGTAAATGTTCAAGAAAAGCTGGCTTCTTTCACGAGAAGTCAGTTCATTGCATAAAATCCTTGAGATTGTCGTATTTTGCGAACATA
>CAZIVH010000021.1:0-19549 GCA_964542965.1 uncultured Candidatus Peribacteria bacterium
AATCTCTTGATGAACAAGATTATCCTTTCTGCTCCCCGTTGCTAGCTTGGGAAGATATCCATGCGATGATCAGTCGCATGTTTTTTCATTTTTGTTTACGGGTGTTTATATGTGAGTATATAAACCATGAGGGAGTCTGCTTCATGAGCTCCAGATCTCTCCAGAGCTCCAGCAGACGCTTCTGTTTGTTGCCATGCAAACATTAGGAATGAGTGCTAAGTTCGACTGATAAGTAGAACGATACTTCATCTTGGTACGATACTTGCTCATTACCGCAAGAGATTGTATCAGCACAAAAATAGAAAAAAATGGACAAAAATAGGACAAAAGTTTGTACCCGAGTGGTAAATATAGTTACTTTAGTCGTTAAGCTACTTTAGTGACCATTCCACCCAGGTGCTTACTCATCAACAAAAAATACTCGATCCGGAGATCGAGCATTTTAGACGAGTTCTTACCTAGATTTGTAGAGAAAAAGACAAAATAAATAGATGGATTAGACTGACTTTGAGACGGATTAGATGGGTTAGGGCCTATCCCGTCTATCCCATCCATTCTGTCTAATCCGTCTTTTATTGTAAATTATTTCTTACTTTTGAGTTCGTTCCAGAGTTTTTCTTGTTCTTTCGATAGTTTTTTCGGTATGTCGACCTGAGGAATGACGAATAAATCCCCCTTCCTACTAAAGACACCCCCAGTGCCGAATCATTTTCCGCCGATCTTGATCATATCCCCAACTTGAGTTCCTTTTGGTACTTTGATTTTAAGTTTGCCTTCGGGATGGTCAACCATGATTTCTCCTCACAGAACCATATCAAAAATGCTGATATTTGCTTTTACATACAGGCTATCTGCTTTCCTTTCATAGAGCTTGGAAGGAACGACATTGATCTGAATATAGAGATCGCCGATATGGTGGCTAGAAGATTCATCTCCTTTGTTGGCGAATTTAATATATGCGCCTGGCTTGATTGCAGCAGGGATTTTCACTTCCAAGGTGTCTTTTATCTTTTCTAGTCATCCGTTAGCTAGTATTTTCCCATCTTTCGTATATATTTTCCCGTTACCGCCGCATTTTGGACACGCACCTTGGCTCTGCATCACACCAAATGGTGTCTGTATTTGCTGGGTCACTCTTCCATGTCCTTTACAGGTTTCGCATGTTTTCTCTTCTGCTCCGACTACTTTTTTGAGTCTAGTATACGCTATTTTTTTGGTCACTCCAGTATAGGATTCCTCAAAACTGATGTCTATGGCTACTTGGATATCCTCTCCTCCTTGGGTGGATTTTTTTCTTGATCATCAGCCGAATCCTCCGCCAAAAATACCTCCCATGAGATCGCCGATATCAAAATCTCAAAAATCAAACCCTCACTGACCTCCGAATCCGCCTTGGCCTCCGAAACCTCAAAATCATGAAGGATCGAATCCTCCCTTTCTATAGGCGTCGTATTGAGCTTTTTTCTTTTCATCGCCGATGACTTGATACGCCTCGTTCATTTCCTGAAACTTCTTTTTGTCACCTCATCTATCGGGATGATGTTTAATCGCTGCCTTTTTGAAGGCTTTCTTGATATCTTCTGCTGAAGCGTCTTCACTGACTCCGAGGATCTCGTAATAATTCTTTTTGATATCAAAGTCCATAGTTGTAGGTATAACCTAGTAAAATATCATATGAATAGACAATAGCACTTCTAGTGTCAAGGTGACATTATAGAGATTTTTCTGGAAATTGCAAATTCTTCTCCAAAAAAAAGCCAAAAAAAAGTCTCCAAAAATTTGACAGAAAGACAAATTCCGAGTATACTTAGATATCTTTTATACTATTCATGTTATTATCATGACAAAAAAAGAATATCTCATGAAATTGCTTGAGGTTACTCCTACAGATATCTTGCCTATCAAAAAGGATCTTCTCTACCTGATACAGAATGATAATGTGACCGATGGACTCATGGATTCGCTCTACAATATATTTCACGAATATGGAAAGAGTATCAAAGACAAGTGACAGAAGATGAAGATGGAAAAAACTATGGAGGTACTCAAAAAACTTAAGCAAATCGAGGAAGATAGT
Organism: uncultured Candidatus Peribacteria bacterium; assembly: GCA_964542965.1. Classification (GTDB taxonomy): domain Bacteria; phylum Patescibacteriota; class Gracilibacteria; order Absconditabacterales; family Absconditicoccaceae; genus CAJBLF01. The sequence goes on from CAZIVH010000021.1 coordinate 2,078, forward strand.
GATGAGGGAAAGAAGGATCTCGCAAAATTAGAAGATATGTTGTCAGACATATAAAAAATTTTTTATATATTTATGCATACCTATGACTGGAGGACAAGAATTCATCACACAAGCCACAGAGAAAGAAGCAAACGGCAAAATTGTGATAGATGAACAGGAGGCAAAAAACATTGCTGACTGACTGGCAAAAGAAGATACCAAAGAGGACTACAAAAAAGTACTGGAAAAGAAGGAAAATATGAACAATATGTGAAACGGAATATTGGAATTTTTTGATGGAGATAATGCCATGAAGATACTGACGCTCGATGGTGGTAGCAAAGAGGCTTACGAAAATATCATAAGCTTTTTGTTGAACGAAGAGGAAAAGAATCGTGTCTTCGAGCCGACAATAGCAGATAATCTCATGAAGATAAGAGGTGACTTGAATCCATCGAAATATAATATGACTACATACTCATGGATGCTATTGCAAGTAAGGGAAAAAGAGAAATGAACAGAAAATTTAAAGAATCCTGGATTGTTTGATAATATATTCGAATATAGCAAAACCAACGACGATCCTGTCTTGGAAACTACGTTCAACGTTTGATTGAGAGAGAGAAGATTGCAAGAGCTAAATAGTAAATTGGACGAAAAAAGCGAAAAGTATGATGCTAATATATATACTAATTTCACTAAAGCGTCTATCAATCAGCTATACAAAAATCAGCTCAATGATTCGTGATTGATGAATCATCTTTTGACCTATACGCCAGACAAAGGAAGTAAGTCTGAGATAAAAAAATATATAGCGGAACTTACAAATTCAATAAAAGTAAAAAACATCTATAACGGAAAATATGCTGAGGTCAATCTTCCTAAACTTCCTTCCATAGTGGATGACGTAAAAGAGATGGAGATATCCTACAAAAAAGAACAGCTCAATATTGTGATGAAAAGTGTCGTAGACGCACAATTGGCAAGATATACTAGCCTTTCTGAGAATAAAGAAGAGCTTATCAAAAATCTTTACGAACAAGTAGAAGATATCATAGATGGATATGAGGATAGTGAAGTCATGTCCAACTACAAAAAAAGGGATGCAGAAAAATCATCTTTCAAGAAGGAAATCAATCTTGCGCTCAATGAAGTGGTTGCAGAACAGAACAGGGAATATATTGCAGAGAGATTCAAGACATTGAAATCCGTGAATTATATAGACAAATCCGATAAACAGGAAAAAACTGTCGAATACAGTGAAAAAGAACAGGCACATTTCGAATCTATGCTAAAGGAGACCAAGGATAATGATGTAAATAATCTGGCTTTGGCAATAGACTATCCTGATATGAACGATCCAGAATGAAACTCTATTATCCTCAAAGGACTCTGGAAGAAGATCAAGGAAAGAGGTGATGACGATAAGAGCATAGCATTCTTTGGAGCAAAGATACATTCTGCAACCAACATAGAAGAGATACAAGCTATAGAACAAAACACAGATACCAATAGTAAATATACCGCACAGTTGGAAGCGACGAAAAAAACGAATTCTATAGAGAGTTCGACCGAGACGATGTTTTCCGTACTTGATACATATCTCAAAAATGCAGATGTGAAGTCACTGACGGTAAATGTACCTAAAGGCAACAATGTATTGCTCAATCAAGTGAAAGAAGTGATACAAAGGGCTGCAGAAGCAAATCCTAATGGAGTCGCGATAGATATCGCAGAAGTCGATAACGCAAAGGAGGTTAAGATCGTTTCCAGAGAAAAGACAGAAACGCCAGGGAATATCAAGCTGGATATGAAAAAGCTCAATGCAAATGTTATAGGAGATGCTACCAAGATAAATGAACTTTTGGCCGGAGCGGATCCTACCATGAAGGCTATTCTTGAGGATCCGAACTATAAGATAACATGAGGAAATGTATTTTGATCGGCGAGTAGGAATAGGACAACCCGAGAGAAAAAATTCGCAGACCTTTGAACCAATGTGAATGTAAAGGACGGTATGCCTGTAAACGAACCGAAGAATGATGCATTGACCAATAATCCTGGATTAGCATATGATAGAGCAGCAAGCTTTATCGACTATTTCATGTGATTGCAAGATAAGGTTAGCGCATCAGCAAAATTTGATTTGACGTACGGAGTCAACTGACCTACAAGAAAAGAGCTTACTGCGCAATTGACAGAAAAAAACTGATGAAAAACCCCTACAGAGAGTCAGATATTGGAAGCATTCAAGGAATGGCAATATGCTACGATAGATCTTGATTTTTTGAAGACGGAAGAAAAGACTAATGAAACTGTTATTCCTGTAGAAGAGCTTCAAGCAGCGACAGGATTCCAGATATATATAAAGGCTGAACCAGTCAAGACAGCTTCCAATAGACCTCCAAGAATCAGAATCCCTTCATGAGGCGGAGGATATCATCCACCGAGAAGGGCTAGGGCTATACCATGTCCTAGTTTCTGATGCTATGCATATAATTAGTATATGATACTAACATAACAGAAAAGCATCTCCCGAGAAAGGGAGATGTTTTTTTTGAGAAAAGCGTTATATATATATCAACTTATTTTCTCCTATATCATTAATTTCAGAACATGAGTACCCGGTAGCCGTCACAATATCCTATTCATAGATATTTTCGGTTCTGATTTTTTATCTTATCGAAATGAGGTGGCGATTTTTTTCGTTCTTCCATAGCTTTTTCGATAGAATAATAATTCCATCATATATTTTCCCCGACAAATCTCTTTGCATCATATCACGCTTTTTTTGCCCTTTGCGTAGCATCGCTACCGTTTTTCCCTGTATGGCTAAATTTTTTCGTTTTGGCCATCTCTTCTGCGTAGAGTTGAGATGCGGTAACAAGATGTTTGTCTAGAGTCAAGGTATCCACTCCTAATTCTTTTCTAATGCTGTTTATTTGGGAGAGTAAGTTATATTGTATTATTTCCAGGGCCTTCTCTTCTCAGAATTTGTCGACCACTCGATCTATGGGATATTCTAAATATTTTGCATGATCTATGGTATCGGTAGGTAAAGTGTCTTGTGTATCTAATATTTTGTTATGTTCTTCCTTATTTACCCATTCCGGGGTGTCTTTCTTTTTTAAATTTCCTAGTTGTGTATATTCTGTCATATCACTGTATCCTAGATTGGTCGACAAAACACTCGCTGTGAAAACCATAGCAGCTCCCAAGCTTTTCAATCTATTGTTTGATATTGGTTTTTTATTAGTTTCGTTGGAGGTAGTATTGGCTATTTTTCCCTTCATAACAACTTGAATATCTATATAAAAACACAATAAGATTATATTCAAAAAACAAAAATTGTCAAATAAATTAAAAAAGACAAATACTATTGCTTTTTTCTAGAAAATATATATAGTAAAAAAATAAACGAAGTAGACAAGAAGAAATTGAAGATATCGGTTGATGATTTTACCGGCCTTGGATTTTGTTTTGTAGCATGCGTGGGCATGTGAGTTTATTGGAAGGTCGTTTTTGCATCAACCAAAGCGCTCCGGAGTTTTTGCTCCGGGGCAACTTTTTATATAAGAAAAAATATGGGTATCATTCGGAAAATATTTTTTAATTATTCTTTTTGAGAGCCAATCCGCACGGTAGTTTTTTTACGATGAAAAGATACCAATTGACGCCGAAGAAGACGAGTGCCATGACCGTGAAAATAATGATCTTGTTCAATCTGTCCGTTCATTGGATCAGAATGAATATCATCATGATGATAGACCGTATTCGTACGAATCCTCTGATCTCTTTTCTATTTCGTCCCAATCATAAAAGCCTATGATGGAGATGGGTATAATCTCATTTGAGCGGATTCTTTTTCATGATAAATATTCTCCATAGTCAGACCCATATCGCATCAAAGATCACTAACGACAATGCAACAATCAACGTTCCTATCTTGGCTCCTCCGACAACAGAAAGATAGGCGAGACTGAATCCGAAGAACATGATACCGACATCCCTGACCAATCCCAATGGCTTGTATTCCACGAAAGTAGAGATAAGTGCGATCGCAAAGAGAACGAAGGAAATATTTTTTACAAACAACAAGATCTGCATATTAGCATCAGTGAATTGGGTATATTCCCTGAAGACGACAAATTGGATGAGCAAAAAGATAGTGAGAAATCCTATGCTTGAGACACCGCTCGCTTGGGCGTAAATACCATCAAATCGATTGATGGCGTTGATGCAGAGGATGGACCATAAGGTGAATCCGATCGCCAAAAGCCATTGAGGTATGAGAAGAATATGTCCATTGAAAATAAATTCCTGCGGACCGATATTCCCTATTCGGACAGCCAACAGCGCGCCAGCTATATGTCCGACCAACCTAAACATAGGCGGTATTTTAAAACCTATTTTCCCTATATAATGAAACTCTTCGAAGAGCTCGAAAATAATGATAGGAAGTGATCAAAAAATCAATCACCAAAATAAATTGTTATGAAGGTATTGAGGAAACAGAATAGCTATGCTCACAAAAAATCCTAGATAGACAAAGATACCCTGGATAGTAGGTACAGGTTTTCTTGTGTTTTTAAGATCATTACCTGGTTTGTCCAAGACTCTGAGCCGACGAAAAAGCTTGAGTCCGATCCGAGCGAAAGCTATGGCGATGACAGGTACTAATATATAGTTCATGAGCGAAAGCGTGAAAGAGTGAAAGATTGAAATGTGGAAAGATTGAAACATTGAAAGATTGAAACATTAATTTTTCCACCCTCCATCCTTCCACTTCTCCATATGTTATCGTTGTGTAGTGTATGGTTTCAGGAAAGAATTTCTAATCAAAATACATACAAGCATAATATATGGTCTGACTTGAAATTGTTTAGATAATGACTAAGAATAATCTTCAAAAACAGTCGAAAAAAACAAAAAACATGAGTACAAGAAACAAAAAAGAGCTTAGAGATGTTCTATGTCCACATTGTGGCAAGAGTTTACTTACATCATCAAATGTTCTCCTAAAAAACGAAGCGGGAATTCCGTATAAACGAGCTATTCATTTTGTCATGATAGCTAGTTCAAATCGGAAGGCTGTGCTACAACTTTCACCGTATATCGGTGATTATTCAAAATATTCTTCGGTCTCACTTTGTGCGGAAGAAGAGGTTAACCTTCTCTGTTCCCAGTGCCATAAGGTATTAAACAAAGATGGTCTCGTTCGTCTTCTTATCCAAAAAGAAGAAAATGATGGTGTGTCTGAAGTATTTATTTCACCCAAAAACAATGTAGAAGCAACGATTTTTAAAAGTGGTAACAAGATCTATTCTTTCTGTAATGGCGAAATGTTTAAAGATATTGCTCATTATATGGAAGAACAGATCGGAAAGATCAAATCACGATGAATTTTTATGGAAGCGATTATGCTTCCATTTTTTTTATTTTCTCTTGTTTTTCTACGAAAAAAGCATATTATCTATGCTATGAAAACACTTCTTTCAACAACGACAACAACTACCACAACGACCATCGCATAATGGTAGGAGTTCGTTATTGAAAAATCTATAACTCCTGCCCATATACTTAGGTAGGATTTTTTTTAACTATCAGACATCAATTTATTTATCAATTCAACATTTTATCATTTTATCAATAGTCATGGAAGAAGCAATTTTGAAACCACGTCATTCATTATCGCATGTCTTGGCGCAGGCAGTGCAGAGATCAGTGGATCCCCACGCGAAACTCGGTATCGGACCTGCAATAGATACTGGATTTTATTACGATTTTATTTTCTCTGAAGGTGTCGAATTCGGTGATGAACATCTTAAGGAATTGAATAAAGTGATGACCAAGATCATCAAGGAGAATCAGCCATTTCATAGGATAGAACTTGATTATGATCAAGCCAAAGAAATTATCGTGATGCTATGAGAAGAGTTCAAAATCGATCTGATTGATGAATTCAAAAAAGAAGGTGAAACAATTTTCTCTTACTACATCAATACTATTCCTGTAGCTGCCAAGGACAAACTTTTGAAAGACGCTAATCCTGGTTACCTCGAAAGATACGAAAAGATAAACGAACAACTCAAAAAATTCTGAATTCTAAATTCTGAACTTTGAACTCAATTCATTACATTCATCGATATGTGCGAATGACCTCATGTCGACAATACAAAAGAGATTGATCCTGATGCGTTCAAAATCGATAAGATAGCAGGAGCATACCGGAGATGAAGCGAAAAGAATCCTATGATGACGAGGATCTATGGGTTGGCATTTGAAGACAAGGACGCGCTGAAAAAATATATCGAGATGATGGAAGAAGCGAAAAAACGTGATCATAGAGTGCTTGGAAAACAATTGCATATTTATGCATTCGATGATGAAGTAGGTCCGGGTTTGCCGCTTTGGTTACCGAATGGAACCATCGTCGCTGACGAACTAGAGAACTTAGCGAAAGAGACGGAAGCGAGATACGGATACAAAAGAGTACGTTCTCCGCATATCGCAAAACAAGAATTATATCTCAGATCAGGACATCTTCCTTACTACAAGGATAGTATGTTCCCTCCTATGGAAATGGATGGCGAGACCTATTACCTCAAAGCGATGAACTGTCCGCATCATCACAAGATCTATGGAGCGGAACCGAAATCATACAGAGATTTACCGATCAGATTGGCGGAGTACGGACACTGTTATAGATATGAGGATTCGGGATCATTGTTCGGACTAATGCGCGTAAGATCCATGGCGATGAATGATGCGCATATTTATTGTACTGAAGACCAATTCGAAGAGGAATTCATGAAGGTCGTCGAGATGTACAAATATTATTTCGATCTTTTTGGTGTGGAAAAATATCAGATGAGACTTTCTACCCACAGCAAAGAAGGATTGGGAAAGAAATATGTAGACAATGAAAAATTATGGATTAAGACCGAGAAGCAAGTCAGAGATATTATGATCAAGAATAAAGTTCCATTCGTAGAGGTAGAGAATGAGGCAGCGTTTTACGGTCCAAAGATCGATGTTCAAATCCGATCTGTCATCGGAAGAGAATTCACATTAGCGACTAATCAAGTCGATTTCGCTGTACCAGAAAGATTTAATCTTACCTTCAAAGACAAGGATGGAACTGACAAAACACCTATCTGTATCCACAGAGCACCGTTGAGTACGCATGAGAGATTCATCGGATTCTTGCTTGAACATTTCGCTGGAGCATTCCCATTGCGGCTTGCGCCAGTACAGATACAATTAGTGCCTGTCGCTGAGAAGTTCATCGATTATGCAAATGAAGTAGTGGAAGAGATGAAAAAAGCAGGACTAAGAGCAAATGTTGACGGAAGCGACGATTCATTCAGCAAGAAAATCAGAAATGCAGAGGTCGAAAAGATTCCTTATATCGTCATCGTTGGAGAGAAGGAAGAGTCAACCAAAACACTTTCTATCCGCGAGTACAAGACCAAAAAGCAGTACGAGATAGGGGTTTCTGAGTTTGTCGACAAGTGTCTAACTGAAGTAAAAACACGCAGCTTATAATACAAATTTCAATAACAACAAAAAATCCCTCCGGGAAACCGGAGGATTTTTTTTGTAAACAAATGTACTAGTTACTCTTTTCTACCTTTTTTTTTGTTTTGCCACGTATGCTATCATGTGGATAATTCTTGTGTTCCAAAGCAGCTTTGTTTACCTCTGTGTGTGAGGTTTTGTCTGCAATGCCTTTGATTAAATCCGGATCAGAGGTTTGCTTGAGTGTGTGAAGCTGCCGTTCTCTGGAAAGATGAATGATGCCTTTGATAGTCTTTTCCAGCGGAGTTTCATACTTGGTGTCTTTGAAATCAGTTTTTTTTGCTAAGTAATCTTTTCCTATCATATCACTGTGTTTTTGTTTTGTGTGTATGGTCTATATGATTCACGAAAGGATATTCAAGAGTATTTTTTCAAGAAACGAAAAATCCCTCCGGGAAACCGAGGGATTTTCTTTAAACAATGTGTTGGTTAATTCTGCTGACGAAGCGAATGAGTATCGATAATGTTCAAAAGCTCAGTTCTGTCTTGCTCATTGAGCTTGTTGGTGGCTTTGATACATTCTTCAGCATAATCCAATGTTTTTTTCATACCTACATTACTGAGGAACCCCTTGAACCATTTAGGATTTTCAAGCCCTTTATCGACAAGGCGTTCCATATCGCTTTTTTTGTCGAGGAATTGGGTGCTGATGTGACTCGGGGGATTTTTTACATTGGAATAATTTCTGCTTTGTCCGCAATCGCGGAAATTTTTTGGAAGTGGAACTTCCGTTCTGCAAGCTTTTTTTCCCATATTTTTCGGATTTTGTTCAAAATGTAAATAGTCATTTTTGGCTTGAAATCAAGTCTTTTTTTTAAAAAGTGAAAAGCGAAGGAAAAAACTCCTTCGCTTTTTGAGTACCATGTATATGGTATTATGGCAAAGCACAAACAAATTGGTTTGTATTGCCGTAGATGATCTGACCAACAACTCTGAGTAATTTTTGTAAGAGCTGTTTGGTTTTGTGGATTTGTTTATTGAAATATTCCACAATGATCTCTAGTCTTCTGTAATCAAAAGATTTTGGATATGAGATACGTTGATATCTACCAGGATACTTTGCCCTGAAATATTCATGCGGCATCTGTAATTGGTATTGGTCCACATCCATTCCTAATCTCAACGCCGAGATCAATGCGTTGAAATGGTTACCATAGTCTTGTAGGTCATGTTCTGTAAGTTCTGTCATAGTTCGTTTTATTTTTTTTACGTGGGCACAAAATTAATCATTGAGGATAAAAAGTCAAGACAAAAAATAAGGTAAGAAATGTCGCACAAGAAGCTGAAAGTAGAGAGTGGATAGTATTGCTTCTCAGAAAATAGATTGCATTTTAGAAAAAAATCTCTATACTCTCCTACGCAACGATATTTATCGTCATACAAAATTATTATGAGAATGTACGCTTCATACCAAGCAAATAACAATAATCTGCGGCTACCGTAGAGATTTGTTAGTACATTCAAAACATTCATCTCCTACGGTATCCATTAGAACCCGGCGGGGATTTTTTTTAAAGTTTTTATTTTTTTACCACTATATCATGATAATGTCATGAACAAGCTACAGACCTCTTTTGGGTCTTAAAGAGACTGAAGTAGCTATCAAACATTGCAAAGACCATTTCGAAAAGCAGCTTGGACAAGAGTTGAATCTCACTAGAGTCTCAGCTCCGCTCTTCGTATTCCCAGATACAGGACTCAACGATACGCTCAACGGTACAGAGAGACCTGTGGAATTTGATATCAAAGCTATGCCATGAAAAAAAGCTGAAATCGTTCATTCGCTAGCCAAGCGAAAAAGGATGGCTTTGTATAGGTATTGATTCGCTATAGGGGAGTGACTGTATACTGACATGAACGCTATCCGTCGTGATGAAGATCTTGATGCTTTACATTCGCTCTATGTTGATCAGCGAGATCGGGAACTGATTATCGGCAAAGAGGAAAGAACGATGGAAAAACTCCAAGCCACAGTCAAAAAGATCTATGCTGCCCTAAAGAAAACAGAAGCATATATCTGTTCGTTATTCCCAGTCATCAAACCTACTCTGCCAAGTGACATCTATTTTATTACGACTCAAGACCTGGAAGATAGATATCCGACCCTATCGCCCAAAGAAAGGGAAGATGCTATTTGTAAGGAATGCTGAGCCGTATTTCTGATGCAGATCGGAGATGTTATGAAATCATGAATACCACACGATGGCAGAGCACCCGATTATGATGATCGGAAGTTGAATGGAGATATTCTGATTTATTATCCGGAGATGGATAGAACATTAGAATTATCTTCTATGGGTATAAGGGTTGATGAAGACACTCTTCTCAAACAGTTGGAAAAAAGATGATGTTCCGAAAGGAAAGAGCTTCCTTATCATAAAATGATCCTCCAAAAGGAATTGCCATATACTATAGGCTGAGGTCTGGGCCAATCAAGGATCTGTATGTTCTTGCTCAAGAAAATGCACATTGGTGAGGTGCAATCATCGCTGTGGCCAGAAGATATGATAGCCGAGTATAAAGACAAGGATATTGTACTCTTATAGGCGTTGAATAATTTTTGCAAAACACTATAAGATATGCTATGAATTTTATTCTTTTATGTCATACATATGAAATCGACACCTATCGCGCATATCTACGCCGATCACAAACAATTCATGGACAAGGATATCCTCCTCAACGGACGGATCAGAAGTGTCAGAGACTCCAAGACCTTTGGATTTATTGAATTGAATGACGGTTCTTACCTAAAAAATATTCAGATTGTTTTTGAAAATGATTTGTCGAATTTCGATGAGATCTGTAAGTTCACGACCGGTTCTGCTATCAGTGTCGAATGAACATTAGTCGCTTCGCAGGGAGCTAAACAAGCTTTCGAAGTCAAAGCGAAAAAAGTGACTTTGATCGGTGATTGCCCTACGGATTATCCGCTTCAGAAGAAGGGACATAGTATGGAATTCCTCCGCGAAATAGCTCATCTCAGAGCGAGATCAAATACCTTTTCTGCAGTGTTTAGGGTGAGATCATTGCTCGCTTTCGCGATCCACAAATATTTCAACGAAAACGGATTTGTCTATACGCACACACCATTGATTACAGGAGCTGACGCAGAATGAGCAGGGGAAATGTTCAAGGTTTCGACATTGGATTTTCTCAATATGCCAAAGACTGAAGAGGGGAAGGTAGATTACAAAAAAGACTTTTTCGGCAAAGAAGCGAACTTGACGGTGAGCGGACAGCTCAACGCAGAGACGTTCGCAACAGCATTTAGCAAAGTATATACTTTCTGACCAACATTCCGTGCGGAGAATTCCAACACATCAAAACACCTTTCTGAGTTCCGGATGATCGAACCAGAAATTGCATTCGCGGACTTGAACGACGATATGAATTTGGCTGAGTCATTACTCAAATATGTCTTCAAATACATCCTCGACAACGCTCCAGCAGAGATGGAATTCTTTGAAAAATTCATCAATCCCGATGTCAAAAAAAGGCTCGAAGCATTAGTCAATTCCGATTTCAATAGAGTGACCTATACCGAAGCAGTCGAGTTGTTGAAGAAGTCAGGCAAGAAATTTGTCTATCCCGTAGAGCGAGGAATCGACCTTCAGACCGAACATGAAAGATATATCTGTGAAGAGATTTTCAAAGGTCCGACTTTCGTGACCAACTATCCAAAAGAGATCAAAGCATTCTATATGAGACTCAATGACGACGGCAAAACGGTCGCAGCAGCAGATCTTCTCGCGCCGGGCGTAGGAGAGATTATCGGATGATCACAGAGGGAAGAGAGATTGGATGTTCTAGAGCAGAAGATCAAAGATATGAACATGAAGTCAGAAGAATTACGACGATATTTGGAATTGAGAAAATATGGAACAGTTCCTCATGCAGGGTTCGGAGTAGGATTTGAAAGACTTATGATGTACATCACTGGTATGGAAAATATCCGCGACGTCATTCCATTCCCAAGAGCTCCAAAAGAATGTGAGTTTTAGACTAGCTAAAAACAAGGTACAAGTAAAATGTTTTGATTACGTTTTTTAGTTTTTCGAAAAAATATGAAACAACTAGTTATGATTCATTGATGAATGTGTCATCCAGATAATGATATATTTTGTAAAGCACTTGAAACACGAGATTATGACCCTTTCGAAGAAAAAAAAAGACGAAAAAATTGGCTTAAAGACGAACTTAAGTTGGAATATCAGACAATAAAACCAGATATGCCAAACAAAGATATGGCGAGCTATAAGGCTCGAAAAATTTGGTTCGAAAAAATATTTCCGTATCTCAATGATGAAGATTTAGTTCTTATTGGACACTCACTCGGAGGAATGTTTTTGATAAAATATCTCTGAGAAAATAGTTTCCCAAAAAAAATAAAACAACTGTATTTGATTTCATCGGTTCTTGATGAAAGTGATATGTCTGAGGAAGAAAAATATGCTGGAGATTTTGCCTATAGTCCAGAAATTATTTCAAATTTAGCATCCAAAGCAGAACAAATTTTCATCTATCATTCTACAGATGATGATATAGTTCCTTATAGTCATGCAAAAAAAATAGCAGCATATCTTCCAACAGCAAAACTCGTTACTTTCACCGATAGAGGGCATTTTAGTCAGCCAGAATTCCCGGAATTATTGGAGAATATTTTACACGGATAAAATTTTAACAAATCCACCCTCACCCTCCTTTATCAAGGAGGGAAAGCTTCTCCCTTGATAAAGGGAGATACCCAAAGGGAGAGGGATTTGTTAAAAAAAAATAAAATAAATTTATTCTAAAAAATAATTTATGTCCAATATACTCATCCCCAACCAACAAGCATTCGACCAAAAACTCCAGAACATCATTGCCTGATGACCGGATAAATTTCACGTTATTGCGGATTTCGATAGGACACTGACCAAGGCGTTCGCTGAAGGAAAGCCTACAGTTTCTCTTATTACAAGATTACAAAACGGCTTCTATCCTCCCGAATATGCGGAGAGATCCAATGCGTTATTTCACACCTATCATCCGATAGAGATCGATCCAAATATTTCTTTGGACGAGAAAAACAAGGCTATGCACAAACGGCGGGATAAGCAATTCAATCTTATGCTGGAATACGGACTGACCAGAGATATTATCAGACAAGCGATGCATTCCGAAGACGGTACCTTGAGGGGCGGAAGCGACGAATTCTTCGATATCCTTCATCAGCACCATATTCCACTGATCATTCTTTCCGCGAGCGGACTTGGATATGAAAGCGTCTATTATTGCCTCGAACATGAGAAAAAATTATACGATAATATCGACATCATTTCGAATGCCTTCATTCGGGATGAAAAGGGGAAAGCCATCGGTGTGAGAGAACCGATCATTCATTCGTTCAATAAACACGAAACCATCATCAAGGACTTCCCTGTGTATAAAGAGATCAAGGATAGGAAAAACATACTCTTGCTTGGTGATTCGCTTGGTGATGCTAAGATGGCGGATGGATTCGATTATGAACATATATTGAAAATCTGATTTCTAAACAACGATACGCCTGAGCATCGCGAAAAATATTCCGAGACATTCGACCTCATAATTCTTGATGACGGTCCAATGGATGAGGTGAATGAGATATTGAAAAGAATTTTGCAATAAAAAAATGCTATAGAAAGACTATAGCATAGTAGATAAGTAAGTTTTTGCTTTAGTGTAAGATGTTTGACATCACCACCACGCTTGTAGCAGGACTGAAGGTGATCTCTTCGATGCCTAATTGGTCTTCAAGTTCTTCGAGTTCGCCTTTGTCCAAGAACATGCCATTGCAGCTTGGGCATACATCAGCGACGATATCGGTTCCGTCGATAACTTGTTTGTCCATATCCTTTCCACAATCAGGACATATCCTGATTTTTTCTTTTTTTTTGGCATCCTTGATGAGTAAAGCGTTTGTGCATTCTTCGCACTGATATTCGCCGTCATCGTTTTTGTAGGTGGTCTTGTTTCTAAGACAACGTTCACAGGTGTGAGGTATACCATTGGCGATGAGGAGGATGAAAAAGACAAGAAGAGCTAAACCTACTACGATTAAGAAGATTACAAAGAATAGGTCAGTTCCGTTGTTCATATCGAACATTCCGAAAATTTTCATTAAGGTTATCATAATCTGTTTTTTTTGTTTTTTCTATAAAAAAGTATATGTTTTTATAAGAAAAAGTCAACATATCTTATTTAAGAAAAAAATCATTATTTTTCTATATGAAAGAGGCTTATTATAGATAAAAAAACCTTTATTGACTTTTTATGTTAAATATGTATATACAATAGTGTTTATAGCTATTTCTCATATGCAAGAATTCCAACAAAGAGATGCGCTTTTCGGTCTAGAATCAAAACTCTCTCGCGACATACTGGAAAAATCCATCAAGAAATTTCGGGTGAGTAAAGATTTTTGCGTAGCCAAAGATATGATCCTCAAACCGAACAAGCTGAACGCTGTCACAGTAAGATTGGAAAAATCATTATTTCCCGATACGCAATATATTTCTCCGTGAATGCTCAAGCATCTTGAAATATCCATGAGAAGCTGTTTTGCACAATCAGGAATACATATCATGGGCAAACTTTTCGATTATCTTAGCATGCAGAATATCCAACAGCTCAATGAAAAATGATCGACGGATATGATGGTGAATGTCATCAATAGATGACTCTCTGATGTAAAGCTTAAAGCCAACGGAGATTTTTTCAGGCTTTATTACAGGCCTTCAGGGAACGCTATCACCGGACATAAACTCCTGGATATCATCAAGGAAGGAAAGTTGAAAATAGAAGGAGAATATGGTGAAACACGATCCTTGGTCGGTGCAAATATCCCTGATTTCAGCGGCGAGATCACCGGCAAGATGATTGACGAAGCATACGATGCGAAAGAGCTCAAGGAGAGCGAAGCAGATCAAGCGCTTACTTTAAAATTGAAGCTCAATAACAACATCTACATCCCCGACAACAACAAGCAGATAATCATAGAATCTAAGAAGAATCTTGTTGATATCCTGAAGCCATTCGATCCGAGCAATCGCAAACATACCGAACATAATTTCAATATCGGAGAAACCTATTATGTTGATTTCGGTGAATATTTCTGAGTCATTATCTATCAAGGATATGACGGCGGCGGCCATCATATTATCTCTCCGCTTATAGACCCGTGATTCAAAGGACCTATTAGAACGGAAATAGTAAAATGACAAGAATTCAACGATTTCATTGAATTACACATCTATCACAAAGATGGATAAAAAGTTCGCACCCGGGTGCGAACTTTTATAGTTTGGCTTTTGTAGTGACTTGAATGACTATTCCACCCGGGTGCGTCAGTCTAACTAAAGGTAATATTTCCTCTCAGACTCGATTCGCTGCTGTCTTCATTTCTTGTTTTTCTTTCCTGATCCCTTGTCCCTTGCCCCTGTTCCCTTTTTGGTGTCTGTGGCGCACTATCGTCTTTCATACTCAAGGAGACCTTCTCTCTTTCGAGGTCGATATCTATGACTTTGACGTTTACTTGCTGACCGACTTTTACTACGTCGATCGGATTGGTGACATAATAATTCGCCATTTGTGATTTATGTACGAGTCCATCGCTATGCAATCCAATATCTACGAATGCTCAGAAATCCGTGACATTTCTGACGATTCCATCGAGCTTGTCTCCGATTTTCAGATCGGCGATGTCAAGTATCGTTGATGAAAAACATGGCGGTTCAAGTTCATCTCTGGGATCTAAACCTGGCCTTTGTAATTCGGCGATTACATCTTTCAGGGTTTCTTTTCCTATCTTGTACTGTTCTGATCGTTCCTCTATTTTGCTCTCAGGATAGCTTTGCAGCGTCATAGGTAACTTCAGATCTTTTTTCTTGATGCCGAGTTCTTTTTCGATGAATTCGTAGACCTGTTTGTGAATCTCAGGATGGATTCCTGTTTCATCCAAAATCTCTTTTCCGCCTTTGATCCTCAAGAATCCTATCGCCTGCTCGTAGGCTTTTGGCCCAAGCCCTTTGACTTTTTTCAGCTGGGCTTTGCTGGTGAAGGGACCGTTTTCATTTCTATATGCTACGACATTTTTCGCAACTGTTTCACTGAGTCATGCGACATATTTTAGCAACGTGTAGCTTGCCGTATTCACATCGACACCGACACTATTGACGATATCTTCGACTTTTTCATTGAGTTTTTCTTTCAAAAATTTCTGGTCGACATCGTGCTGATACTGGCCGACTCCGATAGATTTCGGATCGATTTTCGTGAGTTCCGCCAATGGATCTTGTACTCTGTGTGCGATACTGATCGCGCCTCTGATCGTTACATCCAGATCCGGATATTCGTCCTGAGCGAGTTTGGATGCCGAATAGACGGATGCTCATGATTCAGAGGTGATCATATATTTGGTGTTCAGTTTATATTTTTCAATAAAATCATGAACAACTTTTTCTGATTCTCTCGATGCTGTTCCGTTTCCTATCACGATAAGATCTATCTTGTACTGATCGACTAATTTCTTCAAAGTCTCCCACGCTTCCGTGATTTTCTTCTGTGGTTCGGTAGGGTAGATAACGGTCTTGTCCAAAAACTTTCCGGTAGGGTCGACGATCGCCAATTTACATCCTGTCCTGAATGCGGGATCGAAACCGAGAACAGTCATGCCCTTGATAGGAGGAGTCAGTAATAAGTTTTTTAAGTTATCACCAAACACTCTGATCGCTGCTTCGTCAGCTCGCCTCTTTTTATCAGATCTGATCTCTCTTTCAAGCGATGGCATGAGGAGTCTGTGAAGTCCGTCCTCACATGCTTCATTCAGATATTCGACAGATGTTCCATGCTGCTTCGGCACAAAATACTTGGTGGTTTCTTCTCGGATTTTATCATCAGAAAATTGTAATTTCACTTGCAGTTGTTTCTCTTCTTCCGCTCTGGAAACCGCGAGATATGCGTATGATGGCATCTCGGATATTTTTTTGCTGTAGGTCTGATAGATCTTGTAGACTCATTTTTCATCGAACGTTTTGGTCGCTTTGCATTCAAGCACACTGGTATTCTCTTCTCTACTTTTGATATCTTCTCTCAGATCTGCATGGTCAGACACCGCTTCGGCGACAATATCTTTGGCTCATTGGATCGCTTCTGTTCTATCTTTGACACTGGTTTTTGCATCACCGGTATCTCTGACGAATTTTTCAGCTTCCGCTTCAAACTCCTCTTTGCTGAGTTCCGCTTTCGCCAAAATATTTGCCAATGGTTCCAGTCCTTTCGCTTTAGCAATAGTCGCTTTGGTATTCTTTTTCTCCTTGAATGGTCTATAGAGATCCTCTACTCTTGCTAACGTATCCGCGTCCATGATCTGTTTTCTGAGCTCGTCCGTCATGAGTCATTTTTCCTCGATCAAACGGATGACATCGGCTTTTCTCGCTTCGAGATTTCTCGTATACGTATAGATGTCATTGAAATCCCTGAGCTGTTCATCAGTCGCTCATTCCGTCAATTCCTTCCTATATCTGGCGATGAAAGGGACGGTATTTCCTTCGTCCAAAAGCGTAACGATGCTGCTGACGATTCTTGGAGTCATTCATACTTTTTTGCTGATGATCTGGATCAAATCTGCTGCCATAAAATACTGATGAAATGATAAAATCCGCCGAAGCGGAAGTGTATGTCTGTATTCTAATAAAATTCTTCTCGGAAATTATTCCATAAAACTATCATCACGCTTGAATTTTTCTTGCAGCGTTTCAAATGAACTTTTGGGAACAGGAATCCCGTCACTAGTGAAATAATATTTCTTATTGATGATTTCCAACGTTTTTTCTCGCGCTTTTTCTTGTCTTTCCTCTTCTTCGTCAGTCACCATTTTTTTCATGAATT
>CAZIVH010000022.1:0-6923 GCA_964542965.1 uncultured Candidatus Peribacteria bacterium
ATTTCTGTTCGCAATGGCGATGTGCATTGGTCTTGCGACCGGAGCATATGCCCAAGATTCTACAGCTGCCGAAAAGTCTCAAACGATTTCCGCACTGTGCGACGCACAGGAAGAAGTCATAGCAGAGATTCTGGCTGATTTATATGCAAGTGACGGGAAAATCGATGTTGTAAAAGCATACGCAACAAAGATTAAACCAAGAATTGCTGAATGTCTGGAAGCAGACATGATAGCAACCGGCATACAAATCAAAAATAACGCCATGGAAGGCAAGTTTAAAAAAATAAAGCTACGCTTTGAAAAACCGGAAGATAACACATTCAGAATCTCCGGAGCGACAAAGAGAACGTACAAGCGGGCTTATAAAAAATTCAAAAGGGAGTTCCCGGAAACAAGAAAAGGGAAAACCTTAACAGTAATCTTTTCTGAAAAAGAACTAAGTAAAAAAATAGATAAGGTCGCTAAGGTGATGACACGCGAATTCAAAAAAAACGTTCGTAAAATCTCCAGATAGCACATTATCTATAAAAAACATTTGGCGACCGTGTGTTCCGGTTGCCTTTTTTTATTAAAACCGTATAGTCCAAATAGCGAAAATACATCGCTTCATCGTTTAAGTGTTTTATTGTTTAGTCATTGAGTATGAAAGTCAAAATACCCGTCACCAACGCGCTCTGTGTCGATGCCTCCTGCTCTGGGAATCCATGACCTATGGAATACAGATGAGTAGAGCTGCACACGCGGAAAGAAGTGTTTCGTTCTCCTATCTATCCAACAGGAACGAATAATCTGTGAGAATTTTTAGCGATCTACGAAGCGATCAGATACATTGAGAAGCTGGAAAAGAAAAAAAGCAAAAAAAAATACGAATGCATCTTTAGCGACTCAGAGACAGCGCTTGCATGGATGAGATCCAAGAAAATAAAGACCACACTAGAATACACCGAAGAGACAAAAGAATTATTGGAAAAAGTTCAGGAAGCGCTCACCCGGGTGAAAACGCATGACTTCAACATACCTATCAAGAAACGAGAGACAGAGATCCGAGGAGAGATACCGGCAGATTTCGACAGAAAATAAACAAAAATTAGTGAAAAACTAAAAACGAAAAACTAATAGTGAAGGATTTGTATATTTATAGACTACGGTAATATACGATAGTTCATATTAAGACAATTCCTACACCTTTCACTATTCACTATTCACTTTTCACTAATATTTACCTTTCAAAGATTTTACTATGCTACTGAATAACAAATACAGATATATCTGACTGGATTTCGAAACGACCGGACTCGATGTCACGAAAGATGAACCGATACAGATCGGACTCATAGAGATCGACGAACACGGAAAAATAATCGGCGAATATCAATCCCTCATCAAACCAGATAAAAAAACGGACGAATTGAAGCATATCGTCTGATTCATCACAGGGCTCTCGATAAACGACTTGGAGACAGCACCGAACAGAGAACAGGTAGAAAAAGACATAACTCACTTCTTTGGAGAAAACACCATCATCATAGGACACAACATAGGATTCGATCTTGATTTTTTGAATAAGTATTTCCCATCACTCACCTATCATACAAAGATAGATACGATGAATCTCGCACAGACGATAGTGCACTATACACCAAGCTACGCACTCGAAGTATTGATAGAGAATCTGAAATCAGAAAAGAAATTCAACGATATCTTCCGTGATGAGGACCACGGAGAGGAAAAATCCCATGACGCATTCTTTGATACCAAAAACAGTATCAAATTGTTTCTCTACTTCGTCAGCTATCTCTACGAGCTTATCGAATCATATCCTAATCTCGTACATATCATCCTACAGACGGAAGGGATACGGAAAGAGATACTGCAGTTGGAAAAATACAAAGACACGCCAAAGGTGAAAGTGAATTTTCCAGCGTTGGAAAGGATATCTCCACAACATACCAGCATACCGAAAGGATTGGCAAGCATAGATACCGATACCTTGGAAAATCAGAAGAGATACTATATCGGCAATATATCGATCAAGGACTTGCTTACGGCTTTGGCATCGAATAAGAATATCATCCTAGCCTTCCAGAATATCCAGAAACTCGACATCGCCAAAGCGGTATTAAACGACATAGGGATCAAGAATATAGGATTCACGAAAGAAGAGCAGACCATCAATCAAGAGATGTTCCAAAATTTTCTGAATAAAGGGAAATTCATCCAGGAAGAATGTTTTTTTGTCATCAAATATCTTTCGCATCTCAAGAAAGGGTTGGGAGTGCTGAATCTCAACGGACAATACGACTACAGGATCTATTATTATATCAAAGACACGAGGAACCAGACAAAATATCCGATTATTCTGACGACGCATCACGGATTATTCAATAGCATGCAAGAGAACGAAGAACTCTACAAAGACTATGATATCTGTTTCTTCGACACGGAACAGCGATACAAAAGCTACAATTTTTTTCTTTCAAGCCCGATCGATCTCTATTATACGCTGAATATCCTGGAATCATTCATCTATCAGCAACACGTGGATCATGAAATAGCGAATGAGGAAAATGTTTCGGAAGAGCTCCAGCAATTCGTCAACGCCTTCCAGATCTTCATAGGCGTGCTATTCAACGAAAGCAAGAAACTCTTCATCAAGACGGAAGACACAATGATCCCGCACGATCCGATACGAGAAAGCGGAGATTTTTACCAGACGAATCTTTTGCGGAAACAGCTTATGGAAAAAAGGGATTGATTGAAAAAAGCGCTCTCTGAAGACAATTACAAACTCTTTGAAAAGCATATGGATCAGATACAGAAAGTCTTTGATAATGTCGTTAATATATTCAAGAGAATGTACGGCAATTGAGAATTTTATTTCACCTACGGAGAAGCGCAAAAATACACCGACCGAAAGGAGTTCTTGGATATCTTCAAGAATAAAGTGATATTTTTCTCAGACACGAACCTCCAGCTACCAAAGCTCAGCGAGAAAGAAAAGACAGCACAACAGACCATCAAAACAATACCGCCAAAGGTGGATGTCCTGATAGACTATCTCAACAAGGAAATAGAGAAACAACCGGAAGAGATATCGTATTTCATCTTCTCGCCAAAAAAAGAGGAATCGAAAAAAATATTTGAAGATCTATGCCAAAACGGTATACATACCAAAGCCACATTGCTCATAGAGAATATCACATGAGGGATAGGCAAAAATATCTTCAAAGCCAAACAAACAAAAAACAAGATACTTATCTGATGATACAATTTTATTTTGTATTGCTTCGCCAACAGGATTCCGTTCAAGGAAATCATCCTTTTCAACGCAAGAGGACCAAGCGAACAGAATATCATGGACGATATCAAGCGATACAACATTTCATAAGGACATGTTGGAGGAAAACGGAAGATACGAAAGTGTTAAAGGAAAAAAAATCCATCTTTCTGAGGCTATACATCACAATCAGATGGTAAGATATTATGGAATGGAAATTTTCAAGATACTGAAGATAGAGACACCGGAATGGGATAAGTGGGAAGAAATATTGAAAGATGAAAAAATAATAGTCGGATTGACCGACGACCTGAACATGCCGAGGGGATACCGGCACCATAGGAGCGGCAAATGTCTTTGAGGCAATACGCCGATGTCACCATACTCAGACAAACACGACTCATTCCTCGCTATGTTCAATATAGAGACAGAATAATGTTTACACCATTATAAATCATGAAAAGAAAAGCTATCATCAATTTCATCAAATTCATCCTCTTCGTAGCGATATTCTACGCGCTTTTGGCATTCAATGTTTTTCATCTATGAGAGAAATTGGTGCCAAGCAGCAAAGATTATCTAGAGACATCTATATCGGAAGATAGGGAAATAGAAGAGACCTATTTCACAGAAACAGCTGAACAAACGACAGGACACTTTGCAGCAGAAAACAATTTTGAGGCAATGAAAGACAGATTATGCGAAAAGATAGCCATCTGCGAAAAGATACATTTCAAAGGGAAATATACGGTTTACGATGAATACATCTATACTAAAGCGATAGCGACATTGATAGATTTCATTGATAGGAACGGGACACAATCAACGCCCATCAAGGATATCATCTCTTCAATCGATATCAATAAGGATATGGGCAAAAGAAGGGGATATGCTACACGAGATGCAATAATATTCAATCTTTGATCGGTATCATCCAAGAAAGAATTCGCAGAATTATTGACTCACGAGATGGGACATGTGACCGACCTTTGATACCTACAAGGGACATCAATAAAAAAAGATAGGAGCTATACGGAATTCGGCAAAGTGGTATTTGCTATCAACGATCTCTCTTTGGATTTTTACAAGATATCGCGAGACAAAGAGACGATCAGAAAAGCGGAAGCGAAAAAAAAGGATTTTTGCAGCTGATACGGTATGAGCGATCCCTTCGAGGATTTCTCGGAATGCTTCAACATGTACGTAAACCATAACGCACTCTTCAGGGAAATAGCGAAGAACAACATAGCATTGAAGAAAAAATATAATTTCATAGCGGGGATAGTGAATGGGAAATATATAGCGTCCAAAACTTCAGAGTTGAATCTTATAAAAGAGAATACTGCACGAAGACCACGAGACACCACAAAAATATCGAATTAATAATTAATGATGGATAATGTATGAATAATCTAATTACAAGCTATTGTAAAACAACAATAGCCTATAAAAAGACACTGCCGACATTATTCATTTTTCATTTTTAATTATTCACTATATTTTATGCCACTCATCATAGCAGGAATAGTTTTGACCGTGTTCGGATTGCTTTCCATCTACAGCGTAAGCATCCATGAAGCATTTACAACAACATTGAAAAGCGGAGATCCGTCAAATTATTTCTATTTCTTCAAACAGCTAAAAAACATCATATTCGCGATCGTGATGGCAAGCGCAGTGTATGCGATCCCTATGAAGTTTTTTCAGAAGCACAAATATATAACGCGAGTAGCGATAGGACTGATGATCCTACAGATAGCGGTATTTATACCAGGTATCTGAGCGACATACGGAGGAGCGAGAGGATGGTTGGACATCCCAGGATTGCCGAACATACAACCTGCAGAGTTCTTTAAATTGGGATATGTATTGTTTCTCGGATGATGGTTGATGAGAAAACGCGATAAAGTGAATACAAAAGATTTCTTCATTTCATTCATCATATTGAATGCGCTATTCTTCATAGTGTTCTTGCTGATACCGGATCTTGGAACGGTAATGATCCTAGGTATCGTGTGACTTATTATGTGTCGATATGCAGGAGCGAGAATCAAATACGTCCTGCGAATATTGTTTTGATGATTATTAGCATGATTATTTGTAGGAAGCATAGCAGGCATGGTAAGCGAGAGATTCTCATATATCCAAAAAAGATTTACCTACTTCCTGAGTTCTGATGTAGATCCGCAAGCGAGACAGATCGGTCGGCAGAACCAACAGGCATTATTGGCGATAGGAGGCGGAGGCGTATTTGGAAAAGGATACGGAAAAGGATTGCAGAAATTCGGATTCATCCCAGAAGCGCAAAGCGATTTCATCTTTGCTGCATTTTCGGAAGAGATAGGATTCGCAGGGAATATGGCGTTATTAGGGCTCTATCTCTATATAGCGTATTATTTCCTTACCCGTATACGCAATATCAAGGATGAGCACAAGAAAATAATTGGAATAGGGATTCTTTCATTGATTCTGATACAGGCTTTCGTAAATATCTGAGTGAATGTAAAGATTCTGCCGAACACAGGACTGACGTTACCATTCATCAGTTACGGAGGAACCGCGCTGATGGTGAATTTCATAGAGATCATACTGCTTTATAAGATTCTCAAAAACAAATAATGCACATGGGAATAGATCAAAACAAACTACTGACTATCGTCAACGAAAACATCCCGCAAACAAAGGAATATACCTACAATGTAAGCGGATATCTCTTTTCTGATTATGACAAAGGGATCGTCGTCTTGCACAAGAAAGAACGGAAAATCATCAACCTAAAAAATCTCTGAGATAATATGAGCATAACATATATAGCGCCAAGAAAGGAAATGGAAATATCATTTGATCCAGAAGGATGTATCAAAGGATTGTGCCTCTTCGATAGTTTCGATGAGACAACAGGGAATACGTATTATTTTTTGCCGAAATTCGCAGAAAAGGAAATCGGGAAAATGAATGTCGTGTTGGAGAGAATAGGAATACCCGCCAAAATAGAAAAATCAGAGAGATGAGTCATAGTCCAATGAGAGATTAAACCAAAAGAGCATCGGGGAAAATACGCATCATTGCTCTTTATGCTGATACTCCTCTACGGAAAGATGGATACGAAAAACAACGAATTAGTAGCGATCAAGATCCAGATACCGCTCTTCGGACAGTTTTTGAAATACGAAGAGCAATTTGATAATATGAAAAAACAATTGGCGGAAGAAGGGATATTCATCAATACCAGCAGCCAAAGAAACGCTGACGGAATGATCTATCAGATCAGCTCCAACGATTATGAACTTCTCCATATGATAGCAAAATACTACGAACCAGTTGAAAAGTTCGAGAAAATCACTAAACGTGAATTCACGCAAGAGATGAAAAAAAATCTGATCGTATTCCTAGAGACAAATACAGAAATTCCGTCAGAAGGGAAAGAAGAAGTGATACAGCAGATACAAGAGTGAACGATGAAATTGCTTACCAAGTAATGAATGATGAAAGATGAATAATGAATGATGTTTATGTCATATGCCCATGAGCTATCGTTATATGACAATAGTCCATAATACAGCAAAATCCGATATTATTCATTATTAATTATTAATTGTCAATTAGTTTATGGGGCGTTGGTGTAGTGGTAACACAACAGTCTTCG
>CAZIVH010000022.1:7023-19190 GCA_964542965.1 uncultured Candidatus Peribacteria bacterium
TATGGGGCGTTGGTGTAGTGGTAACACAACAGTCTTCGGAACTGTTGTCGGGGGTTCGATCCCCTCACGCCCTGCCATAGGCAGGCAAGCCTGAACCAAGAAATTGGCTGAAAAGCTGATTTTTTTTATAATTCGACGGAATCGTGAAGCGATGGAATAGAGCAATCAAAACCGAGTTGTTCAAGATGTTCTTTGAGCTTCAATTGCGCTTCGCCTTCACCATGCACGATAAACGTTTTCTTTGGCAATGTAGTAAATCACTTTGCCCATCTCAAGAGTTGATCAGCATCCGCGTGACCGGAAAAACTATCGATCTTGGCTATCTCAAGATTGACCGGAAGCTGTAGTCCCATGAATTGAACGACTTTGTCTCATTGCAGAATACGTCTACCAAGCGTTCATTCAGCCTGATATCCTACAAAAAGCAAGGTATTTCTAGAATCATCCAAGCCATGCCTGAGATGATGGGTAATCCTTCCGGCAGTGCACATACCGTTACCGGCAATGATGACGCACGGGGTATCGTAGGTATTGAGCTTCATGGAATCCTGAACGCTGGAAGAATATTCCAAATAGGTATCATCAAAAAACGGATTGGCGAAATCCCTCAACGCTTCGGTATCATAACATTCTTTATGTTTTTTGAAAATTTCGGTAGCCTTGATAGCCAAAGGACTGTCGAGGAATATCTTCTCTTGAGGGAATTGTTTTTTGTTGATAAGGAGATTGAAAAAATATAGCAGTTCTTGGGTTCTTTCTACAGCAAACGAAGGAATCAAAAGTTTTCCTCATTTTGCATACGTGTCTTGAACGTATTTGAGCAAAAGCGCTTCCTTGTTTCCCATATCCTCATGATATCTGTCTCCATAGGTCGATTCCATCAACAGATAATCGGCCTCTGCAATCAGAGTGGGGTTCTGCGTGATCGGAACATCCCATTGTCCTATATCTCAGGAAAAAACGATTTTTGTTTTTTTAGTTCATTCCGTGATGAATATTTCGATAGAAGCAGAACCAAGGATATGACCAGCATCCTGATATCTTACCGAAACCGTATCGTTGATCATGATCATCTCGGTATACTTCACCGTTTCAAAAAGCGCCATGCAAGCATCAGCTTCTTCAGGAGTATACAAGGGTCTTCTAGGCGATAATGACTGTCTCGCTCTCCTTCTGTTTTCGTCCTCAATATTCTTTTCTTGGATCTCGGCGCTATCTTCCAAAAGAATTTTCACTAGATCCCTGGTCGCTGATGTTGTATAGATTTTGCCGCTGAATCATTGCGAAAACAGCTTAGGGATCAATCAGCAATGATCGATATGCGCATGCGTCAGCAAAACGAAATCTATCGTCTTGGGATCGAAAGCGAAAGGCTCGTAATTTAATCTCGTCACTTCCTTGGGTCCTTGATACATCCCGCAATCCACGAGAAATTTTGTATCCCCCGCCTCAATCATATAGCATGAACCGGTAACGATTTTAGCGGCTCCGCAAAAGGTCAATTTCATGAGAGAACAGAAAAGATAAAACACACTATAATTGTATTCAAACATAGCAAAAAAGCAAATGTACGGCAAAAAAGATAATCTTGCAATGATAGGTCGATTCGCTAAAATAACAGCCGTTATATGTTTTACTTTATAACACATTTTCAATGAAAGTTCTTTACTGGATTTTTTTGATCCTTTTAGTAGTAGGAGGTTTGAACTGGGGTTTGTATGCTCGGTTAGATCTTAATCTCGTTGCAAAAGTATTTCCAGACGTAGTGACAACAGCTACTGACGCTGCTGGTGTAGAAACAACAGTTACAACTATGAACATGATCGCAAAGATCGTATATTCAGCAGTTGCTGTAGGAGCGCTCCGGACATTGATCGCTAATTTCGGAAAAAAAAGCGCATAATACGCTAGGTTTCCACCTACGAAAAGACTCCATGATACGGGAGTCTTTTTCCTTTCTAGAAGAAATTGACATTTTATAAGGAATATATATACTCTTTTAAAGTTTATTTTTTACTCTATATCAGAGATGAAAAAAACAAATACCGTGGGTCCAAAAAAAGACAAAGAGAAAATATGAGAAAATACAGAGAAGAGGATCAAACATCATATAAGCGATATACATACCCTCAATAATCAAGAGATAGAGAATATTTTCATGCCTTTCAAGGACAAAGAAATCCAAGAAAAAGATTTCTTTGGATTTTTGGAAAATATGATCAAGCATATCAGCAATCTCGTAAAAAAAGAAAGAATGGAGAATCAGTATATAGACAACCATATGGGGAAATTATCTGCAAGAGAGATTCTCTCCAACGGAAAAGTCTTTTATATGAATCCCTGTCTCGATTTTGTGATAGTTACCCTAGAAGGACTCAAAAAAAGCGGCATAGAGGATACGAAGCTGGTAATAGACGAATTATCTTGTCCATGAAATATGTATAAAATACATTTCGGAGTAGAGATACCGCATCAAGGAAAAACATACTATATAGACTACAGGACAAACAATGACGTATATCTAGGGAAAGGCAAATTCGAAAGCAAATATGATTATAAATGAGAATCCATAGCAAACACGATAAAAGTAGATGCAAAAGAGATTTCATCTGACGATACTATCTATGATCTAGTGGGAAGATGATTATTACCATTAAAGTATTTTAATCGAAAAATCCTTACCTTGCTCCAAGAAAAATTGAAACACGACAATACGCCGGAACAATATGAATTTTTCCGTAATCAAAATGATGAAAAGATACACATACACAGAGAGACGCACAACCAAGCAACAACATAAAAAACAAAAAACAAGCACTATGGAAACAAAACAATTGAAAGAACAAGCAAAAAAAGTAATTACCCAAGCATTGGGTATCGAAGAAAAAGTTTGCACGCCGGAAACCAGATTCATTGAAGACTTAGGGGCAGATACCATAGATATGGTACATCTGATAATTAAGCTCGAAGAAGAATTCGGTATAATCATACTGGACAAAGATGCATCAAGCATCAAGACAGTCGGAGAAATGATAACGTGCGTGGAAAAATACGTGTAATAAAACATTTCAAAGAAAAAACGTGGTATATATGACCACGTCTTTTTATTACTTTTTGAAAATCTTTTTTCATAAAATAACCAATTATGCCACACTGCATGATTTGCTTGCAACAGGCGGATGTTCACCACAAAATACTCTTGAGCCATTACTCCATCAGCATGAACAGTAGGTCGAGCAATGGGCCCAAACAACGGCTTGGGCAGTATCCAAAAGTGACACAAGAAAATATGTGATATTGCCCTAATGGCGAAAAATGGGCACTCAAGAAAAAAGGCTTTTTTGCCTACTGGCGCCTGCCCCGAACGCAGCTGCGGGGCAGCCGGGCAAAAGTAGGTCATAGCGAAGCGTTAAAATATATAATAATAGAAAAAACTATTATTTTAACATGTTAGCTTTCCGATCCTCAACGATCTTGTGGAGATAGACGATATTGTGAAGCGATAAGAGAATACCACCCAGCATCTCTTTTTCTTTGATCAGATGATGAAGATATGCTTTGGTGAAATGTTTGCAGGTATAGCAACCACAATCATCCGTGAGCGGAGTAAAATCTTTGGTATATTTTGCATTGTTTATCTTGATGTGTCCATTTGCCGAAAACGCTTCACCATGTCTACCCAATCTCGTCGGCAACACACAATCGAACATATCGAATCATTCTTCGATAGCATGCGTAATATCTTCCGGAGTACCTACTCCCATCAAATATCTCGGCACATTGGTTGGCAATTTGGATGCGGTATATGCAACGACTTCGCGGATGAGCTCTTTGCTTTCTCCGACACTGACGCCACCGACAGCGATACCATCTCGCGCATATTGCGAAAGAAAATCTACCGACTGCTGTCTCAAGTCTAAGTACGTTCCTCCTTGAACGATAGGAAACAATACTCAACGAACCTTGTCATATTTTGGCTTCAGATGATCGAAGGCTCTCTTGGCTCGACGATGGGTCATCTGCATATGTTTTTCAATAGTCTTTTTGTCAGCTCACGCAGGTGAACAGACATCAAGCACCATCATAATATCTGATCACAGATTACACTGGATATCGACGACACGTTCCGGAGTGAATTCATGTTTGGATCCGTCATACGGCGAACGGAACTTTACCCCATTCTCCGTCAATTTCATTTTGATTTCATGACTTCCTTGCTCCTTTCCCCTTGTCCCTTGTCCCTCGTTTCCTAGTCAGAGAGAAAACACCTGGAATCCTCCACTATCCGTCAAGATAAGCTTATCCCAATTTTCAAATGAATGCAATCCTCACGCCTCTTTTACCAGCTCGTCACCGGGACGCAGATATAAATGAAAGGTGTTCGCCAAGATGAGTTGGATCTCGGGAAGGTCTCAGATATATTTTGGATCTTTGAGCATATCGAGGACCATCCCTTTGATCGTCGCTTTCGTCCCCACCGGCATAAAAACAGGAGTTGTCAAGGTAATTCCATTGAGCGTAAGCTGTCAAACCCTTGCATTTCCCTTCTGTTTGAGTATCTTAAAGCTAAGTTTAGACATAGAAAAACAGGCAGAAATTAAAGTAATTTCGCTTTTAGCGTTTTACCTCAGAGTTTCAACTCATTCATGCTCGAGCAAATCAAAACAGAACTCGCTAAACATTGCAAACCCGAAGAGAAGAAAGGCCTTTTTTTCACGTTATTCGACGTAAACGGCAAGATCCTCGCTTCGCATGGCACCGTAGAGACTGATAAAAATATTAATCAACTCACTGATCTCATCTACAACGGACTCCTTGCTAAGCATGAACATACGACCAAAACGATTGTCATCGATATCATCCAATCATATATCCAAGAGACAGATATCAACAAATTACTTTCTTTACCGACCAAGGATTACGGAATTTTCCTCGTCAATACCGAGACGAAGAAATCAGGAGCGATCCTGCCAAACACAAAAGGCGTCAACGACGTGAAAACCGCCCTCGGACTCATCAAACAAAAATACGGAATTTCTGGCAACGTCAGCATGTACAGTTTCAGGACGGAAAGAGTGACCATAGGATTGTAGGACAAACTTTTACCGTTTACCTACCACAACTCGTCACTAATCTGCCATATGTCAGATAGCGACGAGTTGTAGGTCATGTCTCTAGAGAAACAAAGACAATAAAGAGGAGTGGCTTTTCTTTTTTAATTTAATTTATCTTATTTTAAAACAAAACAATGGAAATGAATTGAAATATAAATATATATAAAATATAACTTTTAATTCTTTAAAAGATATTTATGCAGACCGAAAAAAAATACAGGGAACTATCTCTTTACCCTGTAGACTATCCATTTAAAACATTAATAGACAATATAAGAGACAAACAGTTAATTCTCAATCCTTCTTTTCAGAGAAAATACAAACGAGACAAGGATTGATATTCAAAACCATCAAAATTTATAGAATCTTGTTTAATGAGAATTCCACTTCCAGTAGCGTATTTTAGCGAAGAAGACAATGGGACGTATTTGGTAATCGATGGTGTTCAAAGATTAACAACTATATTACATTTTATTGATAACAAATTTGCCTTAGAAGATTTATTGGTTTTTGATAATTTAAATGGGAAAAAATTTGATGAGTTAGATATTGTTTACCAAAGAGATCTATTAAATTATACAATGAGATGTATTGTATTAAGAAGAGATAATCCAAAATATATTATAAGCGATATTTTTGCAAGATTAAATCAATGAGGAGTTTCTCTATCTCCACAAGAAATAAGAAACGCTATATATCCATGAAGTTTAAATTCTCTATTAAAAGAGTTATGAAAGGAAGAAACAATACAAAAATTTTGATTAATAGACAAATGAGCATTATGACATGAAGAACTAGTACTAAGGTTTTTTGCAATGAAATGAGATTTATGAGATTACGAAGATAAATTACACAAATATTTGGATATTTTCATGATAAAAAATCAAAACATCGATGAACTTGAAATTAATGAGCTTAAAAAATTATTCTTAAACACACTAAACAAATGTTTGATTGTTTTTTGAAACAATGTTTTCATAAACCCAAGCAAAGAAAGAAAAAAACAAAGTATAGTTTATTATGATTTATTGATGCATTCGTTTGCAAACATAGAGGAATCTAAATTAGAAAAGAAAAAGGACTTGATAAGAGAAAATTTTTTAGAAATGTGCAAAAAAGAAGAATTCACAAAAACATTATCTTGATGAACACAACAAAAATCTCAAATCCTTAAAAGAAGATCTATTCGAAAAAGTTATTTAGATCAAATTATGAATTAATGCATCGGAAGACTAAAGAATTTAAAGAGACAAAAAAAGAACTATCTTCCTTAAGGGCATTTGCACAAAAAACATGGAAAAAAACAACAGCAAAAAAGCCAGAAAGATATTTTTTAGATAATCAAGAAATCTTTATTAAAAATTTATGGGTTGCAACATATACATGTTTAGATAATTATTTTGTGTCCATTTTTACATCAATAAAAGATATGGTTTCTGATACTTTAACAAACAATAACCAGTTACCAAGCGATATTTTAGAAAGAAAAAATGACAAATATTTATGACGAAATGATATAAACAAAGTATTAAAAATAGACACAAATAACACGCAAATTAGTTCATATCATAGAAGAATTAGCTTATCTTGGGATAGTAGGAACGACATTATCCATCGCAATCAAGTACCGACATGAAAAACATTGTTAGATATCGTTAATGAAATAAAAGACATTCTCAGTTACTTAGAATTAATTGATGAACAAATATTAACCAAATATTCTAACATCAAAAGAAAACTGATATAAAAGCAAATAAATAAGAGCATTATAAAACTTGTCAAAAATATATTTGACAACAAACACGATTTATTTATACTGCTAAAAAAATTACGAATAAGTTGAAAGTGTATCAGGAATCCATATCGTCATAAAAAATAGATTATTTATTCTGTATATTACATCGATGTTTAAGATTGCGACGTTATTCAGTTGAATTTGATCAGTTGAACATGCTCTTAAGAGAATGCAGATTCCCCATGAAATCATTTTTGCTTGTGATATAGATGAATTCGCAAGACAAACTTACAAAGCTAATTTTGACATAAAAGATGATGTATTTTTTAGAGATGTTTGTGATATCGATTGAAAAAAATTCAAGGGGAAAATAGACTTGTTAGTATGATGAAGTCCTTGTCAGTCATTTTCTATGGTAGGGAAAAGAAAGGGATTGGGTGATGATAGGTGAAATCTGATATATCAATTTATCAGAATTGTTGACGAAACACAACCAAAAGCATTCATTTTTGAGAACGTGAAATGATTACTCAGTCACGATTGATGAAACACATTCAAAACAATTCTTAAAGCTTTTGACACCTTATGATATCACTACAAATATCAGGTACTTAACGCAAAAAATTATTGAATGCCACAACACAGAGAAAGAATTGTATTAGTCTGATTTAAAAATGAAACTACATATAATAAATTTGAGTTTCCTAAAGAAGTCCCTCTAGAAATAACAATGAAAGATTTATTAGAAGATAATGCTGATTCAAAATATTATCTATGAGAAAAATGAATTAATTTCGTCACAAGCGAGAAAAATCTAAAAAAAAGATATACTCAGATTAACTGAGAAATAGCATTATGTCAAAAGGCAAATCAGCAATTTAACCGACATTGAGATTTCATAAAAGTAAAACCAAAAAAAGATGTAGAGGAGAAATATTATCTTTCAGAAAAATTAAAAAAATATGTTCTATCATCAGGAACGAAAGATTTTTATTCGAAACCTGAGATAGATTTAGACGTTGCAAGACCATTACTTCAATCAATGCACAAAATGCACAGAGCATGAGTTGATAATTACATTTCTAAGTGAGAAAGAATAAGAAAATTAACACCAAGAGAATGTTTCAGACTTATGTGATTTTCCGATGATTATAAAATTACAGTCAGCGACACTCAGGCATATAAACAGGCATGAAATAGCATTGTCGTTAATGTTTTTTTCCATCTTCTGCCATCACTATGATTCAGCGAAATAAACAGTTTTCTAGATAAAAGCTGTTTACATTTAACCAGTATCAAAAAAGTAAATGAAAATAGAGTGAAATAAAGTAATCATTGATGAAAAGGAATATAAAATACAGGATGCGGTGGAGAAAATGACTGT
Organism: uncultured Candidatus Peribacteria bacterium; assembly: GCA_964542965.1. Taxonomy (GTDB): domain Bacteria; phylum Patescibacteriota; class Gracilibacteria; order Absconditabacterales; family Absconditicoccaceae; genus CAJBLF01. The sequence continues at coordinate 15,257 of CAZIVH010000022.1, forward strand.
TCCTGATTGTTTCGTATTGCCAGCAAATAAAATCTGAGGTGGACACTGAGAAGCTAAATTCTACGTGGGAAATGAATGAAAAGAATTAAGAGATTTTTTTGGATGAAAAGGATTTTCAATACAATGTTTTCTCAGCAAAGAAGATCTCATAAAATATCTCGATAAGTGTAAAACAGAATATAAAAAACCCGAACAACCATACAAAAAAGCTGAAGATATGCCGGAATTACGAGAAGAAAGAGCAAAGAAAATAGCAGGAATGGATGATATTATCCAATTTACGCTTAATGAACAAACACAGATAGCTTGACCAAGAGTATATGTAAACTCCGAAGATGATGCCTACCATTTGATAAGAGAACTATCACTTCCAAACATAACATATTTATCAGCACTCAAATTACAGGATTCTGAAGGAAAATTTATCTATTATTTCAGACTTTTCGTGGATTATTTCTGAGAAGAAGAACATCCTTATGAAATAGAGAAACAAGAACAAGAAATACAGCAGGAAGCAACCAAAACAGAAGAAGAAAAGAAACAAATGATCACAGCAAGAAAATGACAATGAAAATACAGAGAAGAACTTTTGAAGCTTTGTCCTTTCTGTCCAATTACAATGGTTTCAGATGACAGATTACTTATAGCAAGCCACATAAAGCCACGAGCTCACTCAAATGACACTGAAAAAATAGATCCAAAAAATTGATTTATGTTCACACCAACATTCGATTTTCTATTTGATAGATGATACATGACATTTTCTCCTGACAAGGAAATGATAATATCGCCTTGGATTTCAAAAATGACCTGTTCAAAACTGAATATAACTCCAGGAGCAAAAGTTCCTTTATTACCAATAGAATGAAGAGAAGAATATATGGAATATCATAGAGAACACATATTCAAAGGATAAATTTTTTAATTTTTTTTAATTTAATTTAGAGAAAAGCCACTCTAATTAAGTTTTAATAATCAGAGGCACGAACCTACAACACATCTAGTCTGAACATCCACGACCTAATTGACTTCAACGGTAAGTCGTGGCGTCAGACATAGATGAAACGTTTTCGGACATATATTTTAGCCCCATGAATTCAATTCAAGTAAAGATTGTTGTTGATTGAATAGAAGGGTGACTTTATTTCATCTAATCAAATGCGAAAAAAAGAAGAAATAAAATCTCATAAGGAAAGTGCTCAAATCCTTGAGAAGATTTTTGATGAAATTGAAATACTAATATGTCAAAATTCCAAGTTAACTGAGTATGAAATCCAACAATTTATCCAATCAAAGTTTTTAGAGAATAATCATATTACAGATAAAGATCCTCCTATAGTGGCATTTAGAGAAAATTCAGGATTAGTTCATTATTATCCGTCAAAAAAATCATCAAAAAAAGCAGAAGAGTGAACATTAATTCTGGTGGATATGCGAGCAAGAAGCAAATTTTGACATAGTCCATTTGCAGATATAACACAGATGTTTTTTTTGGGAAAATCGATACCAAAAGAAATCGAAAAAGTTTTTTGTGATGTCATTCTAGTTCGCGATCAAACCATCGAATTTATAGATAGAGAACTCAAAAAGAAAAGAATTCCAACGTGAGCAGAAATTCAATCATTCACAAGTAAAACAATGGATACATTATGATACAAAGATAAAATGAATCATTATGTTGGGCATAGCATTTGATTTTATTCTCCACATTGAAACAGAAAACACTTGGAACCAACAAATAATGAACCATTACAAGTAAACTTATGATATACGATTGAACCTTGAATATATTTGAAAGATAAATTTTGAATAAGAAGCGAAGTTGATTTTTATATTGATGAGAATTTGAAATTAATTTTGACAACAAAAAAACAAAAATCTATTCGCTTAATAAATCGATAACACCATCCTTTCTATTTGTTTGAAATTTAAAGTTCAGATAGACAATTAAAGAATAATAAAATATACAAATCCGACAACAGACTCTACTGCACATCTAATGACGTACAGCCAGAATCAAACGTTGTAACAAACACATGTTCAACCCAGACCGCGTGTGGCTCAAGCGGTTTTTTTTATTTATTGAAAAACCCAAAACTATCTCTATACTCTAGCACAGTTTTCATCACTACATCCACTCATGATCAAAAGCCTCAATCGAGCATTCGGCAGCCTTGTTCTCCTTATCGGCCTCATCAACACCTTTCGGGGAAATGATCCGGGATTCGGCATATTTCTGCTGCTACTGGCGATGCTTTATATTCCGCCAACAGAGCAACTCTACAAGAGATATCTGGATTTTTTCTTATCCAATAAGATGAAGATCATCACCGCGATCGTCATCCTCCGAGCAAGTTTAGGCGTAGGAGAAATCTTCGAAAAGATAGCGATGATGCGGAAAACATTTACCTGATTATAAGAGAGAATATATGAAAATATCCAAAGAGTCTTTGTTGGATCAAATCATAGAGGAAAAATTATTAGTGATTTCCAAATATCCAGAAAAAGAAAAGCGGATTCAACTAAAAAACAAGTCTCGTACACCGTTATTTTTGGATACATCCAAATTCCAATCATTTCCGGATATCAATGAAAGACTAAACAAATTCATAGCTGAAATGATTAAAAAAAACAACATATCTCATGATAAGATCATAGGTTTGCCTTATGGAGGAACAATGTTTTCTTATGGAGTAGCACATGAACTGAAAGTGCCTACCTTATCGATCAGAAAAGAAGGGACCAAGAACTATGGTACCTCTGGAGAGATATTGGGAATCTACAAAAAATGAGATACCGTGCTTATCATCGAAGACGCTACCGTAACTGCTCATACAGCGATAAACTTCATCCAGAGAATAAAGAAACAATGACTTTTAGTACACGATATAATAACTATCGTAGATACAGGTGGACCAGCAAAAGAAAACCTACAGAAAGAAGGAGTGGTGCTCCATACGATATTCACTCGACAAGAATTGTATGCATATATTTTGAAGAAAAACCCGCAAAAGATATCGAAAAAAATGAAAGAAATCTTAGATGAAATCATCTACGGACAACATATTTAGATATACACACAACCTTCATGATAACCCTCAGACCAGAACACCCAAACGATTACAGAATCATTGAAAAACTTACGAGAGACGCCTTTTGGGATCTCTACAAACCAGGTTGTGACGAGCATCTCGTCGTCCACAAGATGAGAGAAGTTCCAGCATTCGTCAAAGAATTGGATCTCGTGGCATGCGATGGCGATACCATCGTCGGCTACATCATGTATTCCAAAGCAAAAGTCGTGAATGACAACAACGAAGAATTTGAAGTCCTCTGTATGGGTCCGCTCGCAGTAGCACCAGACCGCCAAAAACAAGGCATCTGATCGTTGCTCATGAACGAATCCGCGAAACAGGCGAAAACGTTAGGATACAAAGGCGTCATCATTTTCTGAAACCCTGACTACTATCATCGCTTCGGTTTCGTCAATGCAAAAACCTACGGGATCACGACACCGGACGGCCAGAACTTCGATGCCTTCATGGCGTTGGAATTATACCCAGAAAGCTTGAAATGAATTTCCGGGAAATTCTTCGCTGACCCTGTCTTCGAAACCGATCCTCAAGAGTTGGAAGTGTTCGAAAAAGGATTTCCTGAGAGGGGAAAACATGTGACGGACACCCAGTTGAAAATATAGTTTCAGAAATACGATGGATTTTTTGGACCAAATCCATATAGAGAGAAAAAAACAAAACGCGCAAAAACAGATGTATGAAGAGATGGAAAAAAGTTCAATCTATAGCTAGCATATTAGCTATACTCTGCCTCATCGTCATGGCGGCCAGAAGCAGCGAAAAAGCAGACGAAACCAACACGGTAATAGCTATCACCATGTTTGTCTCCTGTCTGATCGCAATCAGCATCCAGTTGTATG
>CAZIVH010000023.1:0-14754 GCA_964542965.1 uncultured Candidatus Peribacteria bacterium
AAAAAATATAATGTTATTTTCGCGCTTGTTGTTGTTCGAGCATTCATCGGCATTATTATCAAGACCTTGGGAGCGGAGGTTGTTTACGGTCAAATCGTTCGGGTGTTGTGAGCGTGTATTGCAGTTATCACTGCGGCTATCGGAGCTAAATTTGAAGATCGGATAGATAACTAATTTTATCTTATAATATATTGGTGATGTATACTACGTATATTGTTTTGTGAATTATTGTGTTCTTTCTTCTCCTGCTTTCCATCAAAATCGTCAGGCCAAATACGGTCGCTGTTGTCTTGTTCCTTTGAAAGACGGGGAGGATTCTCAGGGAAGGAATTAACTTTATCATACCAATCTTCGAGGGTGTGAAACGTCAGAGTTTAGCATTGATCAACTTGAGCGTAAAGGTTGATGGTATAACCAAAGACAATGTAAAGACGACGGTGAATATCAATGTCATCTACCGCGTGAAGCATGATGATAAATCTATCATTGATTCGCTCTTCAAAAACTCCAATGTCGTTCAGACCATCACATCGCTTATAGAAGAGCAGTTGAGAGCTAGAATATTTGAGTTTTCTCATGAAGAAATATTTGGTAAAAGAAATGAAATCGGAGATGAAATAAAAGAAACACTTTGTGTCAAAATGGCTGAATTTGGTATGGAATTGGATAGTGTTCAGGTCGTAGATATCCAGCTTGATCAGAAGGTTGTCGAAGCCATGAATAATGTCGTTGCAAGTCAAAAAAATAAAGTTGCTGTTATCACGGAAGCAGAAGGTCAAAAACAATCTCAGATTTTAAGTGCGGAATGAGATAAAGAAGTTAAAAAATTATTATGAGAAGGAATGGCACTGCAGAGAGAAGCGATTGCGAAGTGATTCAAAAATTCTATCGGTGAAATCAAGGCTACTGATAGTTCACTCACAGGAAAAGATATTTTAGACTTTTTATTAAATAGTAGCAGAATAGAAACGCTCGAAAAAGTAGGTCAAAACAATGCAAAGATTATCTACGTTAACGAAAATCTCGAAGGAAAGAAAGCATCCATGATCAATCATAATCAGTAAGATTTACACATAAAAATAAAAAAGCCATGGCCTCGTTGCTATGGTTTTTTGCAAAATCAGACAACTTGACATTATCAAGCTTATCTATATTGTCTGTTTCATCAAAATAAAAAAGGAAACTAATCAATCAATGTTAAACTAAAATAAAAAGTATGAACACACACAAACAGAGTGGTGAGAAACCGCTCGCATTTGGTAAAACCAAAGAAATTTGGGCCGTCGAAGGAGACGATACCCTAGTCATCATGAAAAGCACGGATGCCACAACTGCGGACAACGATCCAACGAAGACGCAGATTATGAAATCCAAGGGTGCATGCTCGACAACCACCACCAGCCGGGTATTTGAACTTCTGCAACAGGCAGGCATCCCGACCGCGTATGTGCAACAACTTTCCGATACGGAAATCCTGGCGAAGAAATGTACCATGATTCCGCTGGAGGTCATCATCCGTCGCTATGCAGTCGGGTCGTATCTGGACCGTATGCCTCAGTTTAAAAAAGAAGGCGCGCCACATCGTTTCCATCAACTGAAGTTCGAACTCTTCCTCAAGACCTCAAAAGGGAATCTTGATGCACTCGATCTCCGTAATTTCCTTCCCAAAGAAAACGAAGAGCTTATTAAGTATCTGGATGCTCCAAAGACCCTGCAGAACCTGCAGAAAAAAAATCCGGAGCTGAAGAACTTGATGGAGATTGAAACCGCAATCCTAGTTGAAGAAGTCATTAAAATCATTGATGATCCATGGATCGAAAATCCCTACGAATTCGACAAGTGGACACTGAGACACCCGAAAAAGCCGACTTGGGAACTTCCTCCATTGTCATCAAAAGGCGGCGCTATCAACGAAGCACGTGAACACCTTACGAAAATCGAAGAGCTCACGCGCAAAACATTTCTGCTGATCGAAGGAGCGTGGAACACACTCGGTTACCGACTAATTGACTTCAAGATCGAATTCGGCATCACTGCTGAGGGAGAACTTGTTGTTGCCGATGTCATCGATAATGATTCATGGCGGCTTCGTACTGACGACTGGAAAGAACTCAGTAAGCAGAACTTCCGCGACGGCCATCCGTTATCACAGGTGCAGGAAAATTATCTGCGCGTAGCTCAGCTTGTCAACGAGTTCAGGATTCCCAAACAGGCAATCATCTTCTGGAGAGGTTCCGATAAGGATGACCTCGAAAAGTTCAGCGATGTACCCGGCATCCAATATGAAGATATTGTGGCATCAGGACACAAATCTTCGCAAAAAGTAATTGATAAGCTTGAAGAATTACATGCGAAATACCCGGAAGGTGCAGTGATCCTCGCCATCGTAGGAATGAGCAACGGCCTCGGACCAATTCTGTCCGCACGCACCAGCTGGCCGGTCTATTCGTACTGCAATTCAGCGAAAAGCAATCCCGAAGATGTATGGAGTGGCCTGAGGATGCCTTCGGACGTCCCTCATACGATCTTCCTCAACATCAAGAATGCGTATCTTGCTGCTCTGGATATCTTCGCCATGAAGAATCCTGTAGCATATATGATGCGCCAATACGCCATCGAAAAACTCGATGCGTAACAAAATGTTGTTACTAAGAACCGTCGGAGTTTCCGGCGGTTTTTTTGTATTTTACGCCAAATCATAAGAGATTGACATTTTATAGGAAATATATATAAGATAAATAATAACGAAGTATCGTTAGAAAGATAATAACAAAAATAAAGTGTTAACTAAAAATAAAAAGCTATGGTTATATTGCAAAAAAGCCCGGAAGGCATTATCATTGGAAGAAATCCAGAATTTCCGATCGGTTGTTTTATGTTCCATTCCTGGAATGGAAAATTGGATACCGTATTGGTCGGTAAGGCTACCACTGATGATGAAACTGAATTGTTACGCAAGATCGCGTACCAATATTCAGAAAAAATTTGGAAAAAGTCGCTTGGTGGAAATGTTCGTGCTGAGATGTTTGATATCTTTCAGGAGTCTTTTGATGAATACCATACCAATCCTGAAAAAGAGATAGCCGATGAACGTTTCTTTTTTAAAGAATCGGGTGCATTCATCAAGAATGCTTATGACACACCGGAAGAAGTAGTTGATGAAATTGTTAAACAAGTGAAGGAAATTTCTGGCCTATCGATTTCCATAGGGATGTCTAAAAGAGGGAGTATTGTCGAGAGTACAATGTATACCGTATCAATCGATAAAGCGGTAAAGAGAGAATTTGTTTTTTGGAATTCAAATGACTGGCCAAAGGAAAAAGGGCGTTTTTTTGAACTTCATATTGTTCCCGATTATCATCCTTCAAGCCCTTCGCAAGGAGAAAAGTCTTGTGGATTACTTATCAACGGGGCTACAGATGCTCTTATTCGATCAACGGCGATATCTTCGGTATTTTCTCCCAAAGAAGCACGACAGAAAGGAGATTGTTTTGGTTCAAGCTGGTATTATGTGAAACATCCATATAAGGTAGCTGGAAAATCATTTCAGTTTACTTTACGTGGATACTATCATGCGACCAAAGAACTTGTTGATGATGCTGTGCATCTCATATTAGCTACACTTGGTGCTCATCCTGATGGTGAATATGTTGGGATTAGCGGAGGATTTCATTCCCCATATGATTTCCCTGAAAACATTGCTAATCGTACAGGCAGACAATTACCATGCAAAGAAAACCCACGAGGCAGTGAAAAACATTGTATGTGGACATACGATGTTCTGAAAAAGGAAAGAAGACTTGAAAAAGCATACATTCCGGATTGGTTTACTGAAGAAAAATGGGTTGAATTCTTTAAAGAACAAAAAGGGATATTTCCAAAATTTGTATAATAAAAAAAATCCCAATTGCCGCATGTGTTTTGCATGCGGTTTTTTTATAAAATGACAATTTTCCAAAAGTTTTTTCGATTTTTAAAACATGCTTTGTAACTAGTGTAAATCACCAAAACGTACACATTCTTGAATTATTCAGTTTTGTTCTTTTTGATTCTCTATAAAATTATCATCGTACAACAGAGAAAGAAAAAATCTGTGTACGACGAAGAGGGTAATTTATAGTTCATTACCAAATAAGTACGCAAGTAATTATTAGGGTAATAACGATAAATTAGCCAAAGGGTAATTTACAGTCCAATGTCATAGACAATGTATGTGTCGGAATATCTTTGTGATCCTTTACACTGCTCAGATATTCTGTTTGTGGTTTGACCTATCGTTCCTCTAACGGTCGATGGGGATGACGCATCGATCCAACATATGTTGCAAGGTTCCAAAAAAATCTTGCCTCTCATATGCCGATGCACTATTGTAACTGGCTGGTGGAGAAGAATGGTTTTTCTCCATGGGACATCTGGCTTCCACCAGATGTAGCGAAATGTGGAAATGAGTTTCGTGCTCACTTCTTTCGGGAGAGCGATCCTCCCTCTTGGTATGTACGCATATCACTTGTTGATATGATATGTATCTGTGAATCTCTCTACAGTTACCATATCCTACTATCTCTTAGGAGGTAGTAAGGCTTGATCTGCGAAACTACTGGCTCTCGCATCAAACTATTTATTCCCACCGTCTTCCTCTGTGTCAGGGTTCGTCCTTGATATACGATGCCGGCGTAAAGATCTCCATGGTGTAGAAATATATCATGTTCAGCATAGTTCTGGCATGGACAATCGGAGTAACCGCCGATTCCTGTGTTTAGTCTCTGGGCCTCACGGTCGCGAGAAGGTGCTGATGTGCGGCTTTGTCTCCGCATACGATCTTGATGGCTTAATCATAAGATATGGGTCCTGATGAACCAATGGCATGGCCCATCATCCATCATATCCTCTGGATTATAGTATCGGGAAGACACGTAACACATATCAGCCGATGCATTACAAACGATGTATCGGTAGGCATTGCTCCGCTGTATGGTATGAGCAATATTCATCGATAAAGTCCGTTATGCCTTCGATCCTTTGGCATCGAACACGCTCACATAACGGGATATGGATATTCATTCTTTGTGATATTGGATTGTAAATTACCTTTTTTATTCCCTTATTCTATTACATGGTTAACACAAAAAAATTGGCACTTTGGACATGAGTTTTTGTTGGCGGACTTCATTTCGTTCGAACATTGTGCATAGCGATTATGCCTACAGCATTGCAAAATTTCCTGAATTGGATTTTATGATTGCATATGCTTCAACCATACTTGATTATCACCTCATTCGATTTTGGTAGAATGCTTATGCTTGTGGTAGTTACTTTTGGTGTAGGGTGCTTCTGGTGACGAATCTTTGGTCTTATAGCCAATGCAGTAAGTAAAAAATAATAGGCAAAAGAATAACCATACAAAAAAAGCTACGGCATAATCGCTGTAGTTTTTTATATATGTTCTATGGAAGAAAGTTTAATCTCTTTTTTGTCAAAAATAAAAAGTTCATCTATGGAACTATGTAAAGCGACCGCTATCATTTTTGCTAATCTCAACGACGGATTATATGCTCATTTTTCTAGGAAGACGATAGTCTCTCTTCTTACTCAGACGAGATGCGCTAAATCTTCTTGAGTAAGATTATGTCTAGCTCTAAGCTCTTTTATTTTGGTATACATGATGTTGTTGGTAAAGGTAAAATGATGAGCTTATTTTTTTTCAGTAGTGCAAGTTGTTTCTGGCATAGGAAAATCCGGATGTCCGTACTGTATTCGCTGTCCGTCTTTACATACTCGATTGTCTTCTCATGAAAGGATACGGAGCGATCCTACGATAGCGATCCCAAGCAGGAGAGCAATCAGAAAGAATCTTTTATCGAATCTTGTTTTTTTGTTCATATAGGCGAAGATACACGAATACGTCAGCATAAGGACGCATACGCTTAGAGCGAGCGTGATTGCTATCGATTCGTATGAAGGATTGGTAGCTTTCATAGCATAGAATACGAAGATCATGATCGCTGCAGCAAACGAGAATATCTGCATCGCCAATAGTGCGGCTTTGCCTCATAGTGCATAATCCCTTTCATCTGCCATAATCTCTTTTACTTTGCTTCTGAGGAAAAAAAGCGTAAGCCGTCATATGATGATCGTTATGATCGGGATGAAATAATTTTCAACCAACAAAGACTGACTGATGACTATCGATATCAAGATGACTATTCCTATACGGATTTGCTGATACCTTTTGAGACTGACTTTCATGATATTTACATAAAAAGTTAAATAAATATAACTTAAAGTTAGATATATATAACATTTTAGTTCAAAAAATCAAGAGAAAAAGAAAAACCACCTTTTATAGGTAGCAATTCTTTTGGTGGTATCAGACAAATTGTCGTATACATGGGTGAAATTATTTTTTTGTGATATTGTTGATGATGAACGGTATAGCTTCATGGATATAATCAATGACGGATATACAATATCATTCTAGATCAATCTGTGGACCATGTTGATTCATATATTCCGTATCATCCAAGAGATCTTCACTTTTATTATATGCGATCTCATTAAACAAAACAGCCTCGAATCATACTTCGCGAACGCTTTGTCTATGATGTTCCGACATGCAGATAATGAGATCTTGTTCTCATAATATTTCCGGTGTGATCTTTCTCTGCTGGTGTTTGGTCGCATCGCAACCATAAAGAGATAATCTTTCCAATGTTCGTGAAAATGGAGCTTCTGGATGAGCCTTTGTTCATGCTGAACTCACTAATATATCGTCGATGGTGTGATCTTTAATATATTTTTTGGTGAGATATTCTGCAGACATGCTGCGGAAGACGTTTCAGGTGCAGACATAGAGGATATTCATAATGCGTACTATATATTTTAAAGCTCGGAAAATGAAAAATGATCATCATGAGATTCTAGGGTTTTTTGTCCGGATTGGAAGATATTTTATGATGTATGGTATAATAAACATATTATTGACTTTTAATTATAAATAGTTATAGTATTTTTACTAAAAAGTGTTATCAAAAACAAAAAACAACTAAAAACAAATAGATATGGTTATCTTACAAAAAAATCAACAAGGTGTTGTCGTGGGAAGAAATAAAAAATTCCCCATCGGCGTGTTTATGTTCAATTTTTTGGGTCCATTAAACACGGTTTTGGTGGGTAAAGCTACCACTGACAATGAAACTGAATTGTTACGCAAGATCGCGTATCAATATGCAGAAAAAATTTGGAAAAGGAAAATGGATGGTGCAAAGGTTCGTGATGAAATGCTTGATGTTTTTCAAGAGTCTTTTGACGAATATCGTACGAATCCCGAAAAAGAATTAGTAGGGGAATTCTATTTTACCAAGGAATCGAGTAGATTCATCAAGAATGCTTACGATGAACCACAAGAGGTAATTGCTGAAATTATCAAACAAGTGAAGGAAGCTTCAGGAGTATCGATTTCTATAGGTATGTCTGAGAAAGAAACTATTCTCGAGAGGACCTTGTATACGGTATCTCTTGAAAACAATTCAGATGTAGAATTCACGTTTTGGAAGTCAGATAACTGGCCGGACAAAGAGTCTTCTTCGGATCTTCATATTGTCCCAGATTATCATCCCTCAAGTCCTTCTCAAGGAAGAAAGTCCTGTGGACTGCTTATCAATGGAGATACAAATGCTCTTATACGATCAACAACCATCTCCTCGGTGTATTCTCCCAAAGAAGCACGACAGCAAAAAGATGATTTTGGTACAAGTTGGGGATATCTAAAACATCCCTGTAAGGCAGCTGGAAAATCATTTCAGTTTACTTTACGTGGATTCTATCACGCGACCAAAGAACTTGTTGACGATGCTGTGCAGCTTATACTCTCTACACTTGGTGCTCATCCTACTGGCGAATATGTTGGGATTTCTGGAGGATTTAGATCTTCATATGATTTCCCTGAAAACATCGCAAATCGTACAGGTAGACAACTACCGTGTAAAGAAAGACCACGAGGTAGCGAAAAACATTGTATGTGGACATACGATGTATTGAAAGAGGAAGGGGAGCTTGAAAAAGCGTATATCCCCGACTGGTTTACTAACGAGAATTGGGTGGAATTCTTTCAGAATCAAGAAGGAATCTTTCCAAGCTTTGTATAACGAATTATTCTTATATGCCGTCGGTGTTCCCGGCGGTTTTTTTTATTTTTAAAAAAAATCACCACTGGTAGGTGACGAAATATTTAAAAAAAAACTTCGGAAAGCGGGGGATTCGAACCCCCGGTACCTTGCAGTACACACCCTTTCCAAGGGTGCGCGATCGACCACTCTGCCAGCTTTCCGTAGTATAACGAGTCTGAACTATATAAATTGCCTTTATGATAATCAAGGGGTTTTGAGCGAATTGTTTTTTGTTTCTCTAAGGAATAAACCATATGTTATGCCCAATACCACGAATAGCGATATTCCTAGGATCAGAAACCCTGTCGAATATGATCTGGTCATGACGAATCCTATGCAGAATACGAGCAGAGATTGGATGATTCCGCCGACCTGTGATTTCAGGGAAAGCATAGTGGATTTGTATTGCGGTTCAGGAAGCAGCTTGATGAGATAGTCGGTATAGATGTCGCTTCTTCATCGGAAATATCCTATCACGAGAGAAAAAATGATTCATATGAGATATGGGTTGGTCAGGTACGATGCTGATATATAGTATGCCACAAAAAGGAATATCTCTACGAACATAAGCTGCTTTAGCGGTAATATCTTTTCTAGCTTATGGGCATACTGACCTACAAGGAATCGTACCAATCTGGATCATCCCATAACGAATCATATGAACGCTATAGGATATCATAACTCTTGAAGATACGGAGTTCTATATACTCCATCCGCCATAAGAAAAGCTCATATGATGGCAGCAAAAAGTGCGAGAGAATAGAATCACGTTTTTTTTGTCTTCTTGATGGTAGCTATGATGTTTTTGATAGTGATGTTGTTTTGTGTGTGGTTGGGTGATCTTACAGGGAAAAGGCTGAAAGCGACGATAAGTCATATGACGTCGATACCTAGTCAGATGATGAAGGGAAATTTCATGCTGATTGAAGTAAGGAACGGCAAAGCGATGATAAAGAACACGCTCACTAGCGATACCCATCATCTGATTGATGAAGATATTTTTTTGAAACGATCGGCTCTACCTTGTGCACTGAGGGTGTCGTGCAGAAACGCTGAAGCATTGCCGGTAGCAAAAGAATCACCACCTACTGAATTGAATATTGCTCCGACCAAGAAAAACCGGAAATTTCCTCCTATGACATAACAGAGACTGGAAACAAGGAGGCATAGTTTAGAAATGACCAAAGTCGTTTTATTTCACCGTTTATCTCACCGATATCCAGCAGGTATCTGGAAAATAAGCCCCACAATGTATCCAGCGGCAGTGTACATACCTATTTGTTGCGCGGTGCTGTTTGGTAACGTCAAAAAGTATATGCTCAAAATAGGGATGAAATTCCTTCTTGCTGTGAAGAGCACAAGAAAATATTTTCGGATATTGCTTCATAATCCTCTGAGTTTCATGCAATGGTTGGTAAATAAATCTTTTTATTTCACGGTCACGCTCTTTGCTAAGTTTCTCGGCTTATCGATGTCTTTTCATAAGATATCTGCGACATGATAAGCAAGGAGTTGTCCCACGATGACAGTGAGGAATGGATAGATTTCGTCGATGGTCGACGGTATCTTGATGTTTCGGTCGGTATTGGGAATGTCCTTGTCAGAGATGGTGATTACCTTCCCGTCTCTCGCTTTTATTTCTTGGATAGATGAGATGTTCTTTTCAAACATCAGATCGTGAGGTGCAAGCAATAGGCTTGGGATATTTTTGTCTATGAGCGCTAATGGTCAGTGTTTCAACTCTCCGCTCGGATAGCTCTCGGAGTGAAGATAGGTTATTTCTTTCAGTTTCAGACTGCTTTCTCTGGCGATAGGAAGTTGATAGTGTCTACCCAAGAAGAAAAAATTCTTATATTCTGAAAGGGATTTGGCGATATTCATGATATTCGCCGTATCGGCTAGGACATCTTCTATCATGGTTGGGATCTTGCTCAACTCTATCATGACCTTGTCATACTTTGCTTTGCTTAATCCTCTTTTTTGACCCAGATACAATGCGAGCAACAAGATACACGTGATTTGGGCGGTAAACGCTTTCGTAGATGCTACTCCGATTTCCGCTCATCCTCTTGTGAACAATCCATAATCAGTCAAACGTGAAATCGTTGATCCGACGACGTTAACTATTCAGAAGGTGTGTCCTCATTTGTTTTTGATTAGTTTCAAAACCTCTATACTGTCAGCTGTCTCTCCTGATTGTGAAATAAAAACATAGAGGGTATCGTCGCTGATTTTGATGTTTTTGTATTCGTATTCGCTGGCTATTTCACAGCTTGCATCTATTCATGCAAGATTTTCCATCCGGTAGACTCAGAGGTTTCCTGCGTTATAACTCGTTCCGCATCATATGAATACTATCTTCTTGAAGTTTTCGTTCTGCATGCCATGGAAAGCTTCCGCATTCAGAAAATTGGTCTTGAAATCCGCTCTTCCCTTGAAGATTCTTCTGATAATATTTGGTTGTTCAAAGATCTCTTTGAGCATGAAATGTTTATATTCTCCTTTGGAAGCTTCTAGGGCTGCGATATCCATCTCTTCGATTTTTTTCTCAGTCGGTATGCCGTTGGATTTCACTTGATACTCGTTCCCCTTCAGATGGACGATATCTCCATCATCGAGATAGACAAGTTTGTCTGCATATCCCGCGAGTGCTTGTTTGTCTGACGAGAAAAAATATTCTCCCTTTCCATTGTACGCCAAGAGGAGCGGGCTTCATAACTTCACTGCAATGATTTCATCTGGCGCGTATGTGGAGACGATAAGCAATGCATATGCTCACCTAATCATTCATAATACCTTCTCGACAGTTTCCATAAAATTTCCCGTCCGATTGTCTTCGAGCAGATTCGCTATCACTTCGCTATCCGTCTGTCAATAAAAGGTATATCATTTAGCAATCAAATCCTGTTTTAGCTTATGATAGTTCTCGATGATGCCATTGTGCACAAGGTAGAAATGCTTGTTTTGATCGTAGTGCGGATGGGTGTTTTCTTCGCTGATTCCTCCATGGGTAGCTCGGCGCGTATGTGCGATACCGATACTGAATTTTCTTTCCGCTCCGATCTCTTTGGCTACTTTGTTTGCTAAGCTAGAGACCTTGCCTACAGCTCTGACAAGTTGAAAATTGCCTGTCGTATTTCCGACAAGCAATCCTGCGGAATCGTATCCGCGATATTCCAACCTCTCCAATCCGTGCACCAAGATATTCTGAGCATCTTGACGCATTCATTGATAACCGAATATTCAGCACATTGGAAATAGCTTTAGAAGCTAAAAAATTAATGAGCTAGCCATTTGAATATCTTATGTGATCGTGATCTTGGAATGAGATGATAGATGATGAGAATCATTTTGTTCTTCCATCCAGGGATACAGATGAGTTTCTGTTTTTTCATACATGAAAGGCTTGATTTTACGACTTTTTCCACACTCATGGATTTTCCTTTGAATAAGAATCATCATGCTTTCGCAAAATTCGTATCGGTAAATCCAGGGCAGAGGGATTGTGTGTATATGCCATGATCTTTATAGATTCGATGCAGATTTTCAGAGAAACTATTCAAAAATATCTTGCTTGCTGCATAGACCGGATTGTTTCCGATGGCGAGCAAAGAAGCTAATGAAGATACATGGATGATAGATCCGTGTTTCCTTTTTTTCATGATTTTGAGAGCTTGATAACTCAATCTCATAGCTGCCATATCATGAACGTTTACCATATCTTCCCATACTTGTATATTGGTATTGAGAAAATCTTTGTTGATGCCGTATCATGCACAATTGATGAGTATCTCTAGGTCATGTATTTTGGAGATCGTTTCCTCGAGTTGGACAAGTTGAGTCGGTTTGGAGAGATCTATGATCATGCTGCTAATATCTACCGGAAACAATACTTTCAGATATTTTACGAATGTGCCCATTTGTGCTTTGTCTTTTGAGACGAGCAGAAGATTGTATCATTGCTCTGCGAATTCTCTGGCAAACCCAGCACCTATTCCACTTGAACCTCACGTGATCACTACGGTTCATTTTCCTTTATTAATCATATTATACAACAATATTTAAAATCTTGCCTTTCACATAGATGACCTTTTTTGGCTCTGATGTGATCCGAGATTTTATTTTTTCGTCTGATCTTGCTGCGTTCATGGCATCTTGTTCTTCAGCATCTTTACCGATACAGATAGTTCCTCTCATCTTTCCGTTTATTTGTACACCGATGGTCACCGTATCTGCAACCAAACATTTCTCATCGTAGTTTGGTCGAGTCGCTTTCGTGAATATCGAATATGCATTGCCCAATTGCTCTCGTAATTCTTCTGCGAGATGCGGTGCAAAAGGTGATAGGAGAATAACTAAATCTTCGAATGTCTTTTTCGTGATTTCTTTCGTTTCCGTCAAATGGTTGACAAGTATCATGAGCTGAGAGATCGCAGTATTGAATCTGAATCCATCGATATCTTCCGTAAGTTTTTTGATGCTTTGATTGAGGAGTATCTTTGTCTCATTCGCTTCTTCGTTTGCTGTCAGCCTATCTTTCAATGCGATGACTTTCTCGAGGAACTTCTTCACTCCCTTTATTCCGTTTGTGCTTCGTGCAATAGATTGATCAAAGGGTCCCATAAACATTTCATAGGTCCTCAACGCGTCAGTTCAGAACTCGGCAACGATATCATCTGGGTTGACGACGTTTCACCGTCTTTTGCTCATTTTTCTGCCATCTTCTCCCATGATGAGACCAACATAATGATACTCTTCAAACGGTTCTTTCTTTGTTACGACATCGATGTCATACAAGAAGTTCTGCCGGAATCTTCCATAGATCATATGCCTGGTTACGTGTTCAGCTCATCCTACATAGACGTCTACATTGCCCCGATATGCTTCTTTATCTTTTCCAACCAATGCTTCATCATTCTTGGGATCCATATATCTGAGCCGGTATCGCGAGCTGCCTGCTCGACCTGGCATCGTATTGGTTTCACGCTTATATTGCTTTCCGTCCTTGGTGACATTCACCCGATCGGTGATCGCTGCGAGCGGTCCTTCTTCGGTTCCTGTCGGTGCATAATTTTCCACATCCGGTAACTCGATGGGTAAATCTTTTTCATCGAGAGCGACGATATTTCATGTTTCATCCCGAAGAATTGGGAACGGTTCTCATCGATATCTCTGTCTTGAAAATACCCGGTCTTGCATTTTATAATTCACTTTCACTCCTCATATTCATTTTTCTTGTAACCATGCTTGCATCTTCTTGATCGCCTCATCGCTTTCCAATCCGCTGAATTCTCCGGAATTGTTCACTAGTCATTTTTCTGTATAACATATTTCAGAGCTTACTACTTTATCATAGTTTGCAAAATTTTTGTCTTTTGGTAAGATAGAATTTGTGATCGGCAACTGATATTTCTTCGCAAATTCAAAATCTCTTTCATCATGCGCTGGCACCGCCATCACAACTCCAGTTCCATAGTTCGCTAACACATAATCCGCTACGAAAACAGGGACTTTCTGTCCGTTGAATGGATTGATTGCATATGCTCCGCAGAAGACTCCTGTTTTTTCCTTTTGTAATTCTGTCCTTTCCAACTGAGTTTTGTGCTTTGCTGCTTCTTTATATTCCTCGACTTCCGCTTTACATTCGCTAGTAGTTATTTTCTCGACTAATGGATGTTCAGGTGCAATAGCGACGAATGACATTCAGAAGACCGTATCGACACGTGTCGTATAGACGCTAAATTTCAATTCTTCTCACGATTGTTCCGCTTCGCTCGCAATAACCATATCAAACTCTGTTCCTTCTGATTTTCCTATCCGGTTCCTTTCAAGATCCTTCATGGATTCTTCCCATTTCAACGTATCCAATCCTTCGAGCAATCTCTCTGCGTATTTCGTGATCCTCAATACTCGTTGCTTCATTGGTTTCTGTTCGACAGGGCTTCCGCATCTTTCACATTTTCCATCATCGAGATCTTCATTCGCCAATCCGGTCATACACTTCGGGCATCGGTTGATCGGCTTATAATCTACGTATGCGAGACGTTGTGAATTCAAATAGGTATCAATGTCCTCGTTAATTTTCAATTCTCCATTTTCAATTTTCAATTTGAGCGAAGCGATAGGCATCGCTTTTTTTAGCTTCTCATCATAGTAATGATTGTACATCTGCAAAAATACTCGCTGCGTCCGCTTGAAATATTTCGGATCAGCGGTATTGACGGATCTGCTTCGGTCATAGGTAGTTCAAAAGCTTTTTAACTGTTCGATGAATTTCGCGATATTCTGCTCGGAGACCACTTGCGGTTTCATCTTGTGATCGATAGCATATTGTTCAGTTCATAAACCAAAAGTGTCGAATCCCATCGGATGCAAGACATTGAATCCTTCAAGCATCTTTTTCCTGGCGATGGCGTCGGTAGCGATGAATCCCTTCGGATGTCCTACATGCAACGCAGAACCAGACGGATACGGAAACATATCCAGAATATAATATTTTGGTTTGTTAGGATCTTCCACTACCTTGTAGAGATCTGTTTCTTTCCATTTTTGTTGCCGTTTTTTTCCGATGTCTTTTAGTTCCATTTTT